>DASWGU010000079.1:0-48076 GCA_036393555.1 Gemmatimonadaceae bacterium | reverse complement strand
GCGTCTCGACCATGATACGTCGATGCGGTTTCAAGACGTTCACTCCTGGTTGCTCCCCGAAAAAGGTCGGGGAGGAGTGTACGTCCTGCCGTTTCGGCGCCCCGGATTAGGCGCCGCTACCCAGCGTCAGAGGTGGGGGATCTTGAGGTGGCCACAGGTGGGGGAGTTTGGGTGGCCGCCGGGGCGGGCGAGGTTCCGGTGCCATGTATCGCCCGCAGCCGCTGAACGCAGGTCGTCAGCCGGCCCTGCAGTCCTGCTCCGGAACCTGGGTGCCGCCGGAGGTCAGCCTCTCGCCGCCGCCACCACGCGCTCCACCGTGACCCCGTACTCCTGGTATACGCGCTGGTACGGCGCCGAAGCTCCAAAGCGGTCGATGCCCACCATCACGTCGCCAGGAGCGAGGAATCGGTGCCACGACATGGGATGCGCCGCTTCGATCGCGATGCGACGCACCCCGGCCGGCAGTACACTCGACCGATACTCGTCAGGCTGCGCCAGGAACAGCTCGTGGCTCGGCACGCTTACCACACGGACCGAAAGGCCGAGTACCTGCTCGATCCGAGCCTGCGCTTCGAGCGCCAGTCCAACCTCCGAGCCCGATGCCATCAACACGAGTTCGGGCGTCGGCTTTGTCCCCTCGGCCAGCACGTAGGCACCGCGCGCCAGTTCGCTTGCCGCCCCACGGTTCTTTCGGTCGATCAGCGGCACCTTCTGGCGCGTGAGCACGAGCGCCACGGGGCCGCCCTGGTGCAACAACGCCGTCCGCCACGCCTCCGCCACTTCGTTCGCGTCACCCGGACGGAGCACGGTCACGTTCGGGATCGTGCGTAGCGCGGTGAGTTGCTCCACTGGCTGGTGCGTGGGCCCGTCCTCACCCAGCCCGATCGAATCGTGCGTGAAGACATAGATCACGCGCTGCCGCATCAGCGCCGCGAGGCGAATCGCGGGCCGCATGTAATCGGCGAAAACCAGGAATGTCCCGCCGTACGGGATCACGCCACCGTGCAGTGTCATGCCATTCATCATGGACGCCATCGCGTGCTCGCGGACGCCGAAGTGGACGTTGCGGCCGGCGGGATTCGCGGCGCTGAACGCGGGCGAGTCCTTGATGATCGTCAGATTCGACCCGCTCAGATCGGCCGACCCGCCAAAGAGCTCCGGGACTTTCCCTGCCAGCGCGTTCAACACCACGCCGGAAGCCGCGCGGGTGGCGACGTTGCCGTTGTCCGCTGTGAACACGGGCAGCGCTTGCTGCCAGCCGCCGGGGAGCACGCCCTGCAGCCGCCGGCCCAGTTCCTTCGCCTCCGCAGGGAATGCCCTGGCGTAGGCAATGAGCGACCGGCGCCAGGCGTCGTTGGCGAATGCCAGCGCTGCGTTCCCGCGGCGCCAGTGGGACACGACTTCGTCAGGCACCGTGAAGGAGTCGGTCGCGGTCCACCCGAGCAGTTCTTTCGCGCGGACGACTTCCTCCCTGCCTAACGGCTCACCATGGGCCTTGGCCGTGCCCTGCCGGCCGGGCGATCCGTAGCCGATCTCCGTCCGCACGATGACGAGCGACGGTCGCGAGGTCTCCTCCCGCGCGGCCGCGATCGCGGACTCGACCGCGTCCAGATCGTTCACGTCCGCCACGCGTTGCACGTGCCACCCGTACGCCTCGAAGCGCTTCGCGGCGTCATCGCTCAGCGTGAGATCGGTGCTGCCGTCTATGCTGATCCGGTTGTCGTCGTAGAAACCGATCAGCTTGCCCAGCCGGAAGTGGCCCGCGAAGCTTGCCGCCTCATGCGAGATGCCTTCCATGAGATCGCCGTCACTGCAGATGAACCACGTATGGTGGTCCACGACGGGGTGCCCGTCCCGGTTGAATACGGCGGCAAGGTGTGCCTCCGCAGCCGCCATGCCCACCGCATTGGCGAATCCCTGACCCAGTGGACCGGTCGTGGTCTCGATACCAGGTGTGAGGCCATGCTCCGGATGACCCGGCGTGATACTTCCCCACTGGCGGAAGTTGCGGATCTCCTCCAGTGGGATCGCATATCCCGCCAGGTGCAGCGACGCGTACAGCAGCATGGACGCGTGGCCGTTGCTGAGCACAAGTCGATCACGGTCGGGCCAGGCCGGGTCGGCCGGGTTGTGCTTGAGGTGGCGCGTGTAGAGCAGGTAGGCCAGCGGTGCGAGCGCCATGGGCGCTCCGGGGTGGCCGCTTTCCGCCTGCTGGACCGCATCCATGGCAAGGGTGCGGACGGTGTTGATGCAGAGATCGTCCAGGGACACAGCGGGGCTGGTTGCGGATTGCTGCATGCCGTTGCGTTTCGTGGGAGCGTGCGTGGGGCGGGGGGGGGGGGGGAGTGGGGGGAGCCGTTTCCACCAACAGCCGGTCGCGCCGCAGATAAACTTAGCGTGGCCCTGAGACCGGCGCGCCCCGCCTTCGGCACTCACGGAGGCCCGGCGGGTAGCGATGCGATACAACGAGGAGGAACCGTGCAGAATCACATGAAGGCTCTCTCAGCCGCGACGTTCATGTCGCTCCTGGCACTGGGCTGCGGTGGGGTCGGTGCACAGTCGGGCGGGCTGGGCGCCCAGGTTCCGACGATCCACGCGATGGGCGCAGGCCGCCGGGAAGCCATGCCCGACAAGGCGACAATCATGCTCGGGGTAGAAACAAGGGCTCGAAACCCCGCCGCGGCCGCGGCCGCGAACGCCGACCTGATGACCGCGATCCGCGCGGCGCTGACGCAGGCCGGCGTGGCAGACAGTTCGATGTCCACAGCGCGCTACTCGGTTCATCTGCAGATGGGGCGGACGACGAGCGACACGCAGTACGTCGCCAGCAACATGATCACCGTCGAGACGTGGAGCCTGGACGAGGTCGGCCGCCTGATCGACGTCGGCCTGGGTGCGGGCGCCAACAACATCGGGTCCCTGCAATACGACCTGACCGACCGCCGCACGATTGCCCGCGAGGCCCTGGCCGACGCGGTTGCTGACGCGCGCCGCCAGGCCGAGGTCATGGCGGAGGCAGCCGGCGGATCGCTGGGGGACCTCGTTGACCTGGGCACGCAGCCGGCGCAGTACCAACCGTTCCTTGCGGCTGAAGCGTCATTCAGGATGGCCGCGTCAGCGGCGCCCACCCCGATCTCCGCCGGCACGGTCGCGGTCAGCGTATCCGTCGCGGGGAGGTGGCGGTTTGTTCCCAACCGCTGAGCGATACGTTGTCCATCCTGAAACTCGGCGCGTGTTGGATGGGGAGGGAACGAGAGCGACGCATCCGCTCGCCACTCAGGCCAGATCGCTGAGTGCTCAGTATTGGGTGCTCGAACTGCGTAACACGTGCTGGCGCTGGGGTTGGCTCAGCGCACCAGCTCCAGGACCAGGAAGCAGGTCGAGCATCCAGCACTCACGACTCAGCCCCGCCAGCTTAGCCCTGGTCTACCGCCCGCCGGGGGACCGAACCGTCCCGGGACCTTCGATGGGTGCTGCGACGGATGCCCGCCGCTGCGATGACCTGGACCCGCCGAAGGTGATGCCGACCATCCAGCGGGCCAGCAGCGGACGATCGCCCTTGGTGTCGGAATAGCGATCCGCGGAGATCCCGGCGTAAAAGAACTTGTACTGCGCCAGGATGCCGTATTGGACGTTGACCCGGCTCAGCGTGTCGCCCGAGAGCTCCTCATCGCCTTCTTCCGCCGGGTCCAGGGTAAAGACGATTGCGGTGAAGTCATAGTCCGCCGAAATGAAGGGAATCAGCGACAACCCCTTATAGACCTCCCGCTGATAGCCCAACCCGAGTCCTGCCCTCGCCGAGCCGGTACGGGTGGTCAGCGACCCGCCGTCGCCGAACTCCCAGTCTTCGCTGTTGTAGACGAAACCCAGCGACGGGCAGACGAGAAGGTTGTTCCCTCCGAGCAGCAACGAAAAGCGAACGCTGGCGTCGAAGCCCGAGACGCCCTCGGCATCGGCCGTGAGACTGCGGTAATCACCATCGATGGCGAACCGGCCTCCGGCGACAGCGGCAGCGACTCCATTCGTGCTGCCCACGAACGATTGGCCGCGCACGAACGCCAGTCCGCCACCGCGGGGTGTTCCACGGCAGGTCTGTGCGCCGGCGTTCGCGGCCGTCGTGAGAAATACGAGGAGCGTTGCGGCTTGCAGGACGCGCGAGCTGCGTAGGCACGTCATTCGTCTGCTCCGGAAAAGGGTGACACTCGTTCCAGTTCTGGCGATTCCCGGCAACGCCGGCTGGCCGCGTCGACGGGCACGCGGCAACCGACCCGTCAGTTGCGCTGCAGGACCAGCGTGTAGGTACCGAAAAGCGCATGTGAGGCCGGAAGGGTCATGCTGTTGCCGCTGACGGTTCCGTCCAGCTGGTAACCGGCCGCCGTGATCTTCACGGTGTTGTTGTTGTGGTCGTAGTCGAACCTGCCCGAGAAATACTTCGGCGGTTTTGCCGTGCCGCCGGCGTCGGCCAGATTGTAGGTGGCGACGGCCGTTCCGGTGGTGCGATCCGGGTCGTCGCAGTCGCCGTGCACCTGCTGCGTCCTGATGCGAATGAAGCCGCTCCTGAACAGGTCGCTCGACGGGAAAGGAAGGGGGAAGTTGAGAGCAGGCTGGCCGTCGATCGTGGTCGCATCCCATGACCCGTCCAGCCCACCCGCCAGCCCCGAGGAGCACGGCGCGAAAGCGTCGAAACACGCAGCGTTCACCGCAAAGAGCAACGTGACGAAGAGGCCGATGAACGAGGCCGACTTTATCATCCCGGGGCGGGCCATGGAGGCTCCTGGCAACTCGGTGAACCGATTCAGTCCAATGGTGTCGGACGCTGCACCGTCACGTCCATTGAAATACTCCAACAACGATCAGAACACCAGCGTCATTTCCATCGCCGAACGGGCTATCCCGCACGGCTCATCACAATCCGGGCCCCGCGCGCCGGCGGTCATCAGCCGGTCGTTTCGACAACCACCAGCGGCCAGCAACGCCGACCGCCGCCAGCACAAGTGCAAGCCACTGGCTGGTTACGAGATGGCCCGGCCCGGACCGCCCGAAGCCCGAGCGCCAGACCTCCACGGCAATCCGCTCGGCTCCCATAAGGATGCACAGCTCGAACGCTACGGACCCGGCTGAGTGGTCGGACCGGATCCGTGACCTCAACCAGAGGAAGACGGGCGCCATCAGAAGCATCTCGTACAGCTGGGTCGGATGCACCCGTTCTGTGGTCGGAGGCGAGCCCTCCGGAAAGCTCATCCCCCACGGCAACTCCGTCGGACTTCCGTAATCGTCGCCGTTGAGGAAGCAACCGAGGCGGAAAACCGCATAGATGACCGGAGCGATCGGGGAGAGCGCATCGGCCACAGCACCCATCGGGAGTCGCGCTCGCCAGAGAAACGCAACAAGGACGGCGGAGCCCGATGCCAGGCCTCCGAAAAAACTCAAATCGCCCGGGTGGAGCAGACCACGTACCGGATCCGCAACAACGACCTGCCAGTTATTCAGTGCTCCGTGGAGCCGCGCGCCCAGATACGCCGCCGCGACGACGAGGGCCAGACCCGGCAGCACACGCTCGGAGTCCCACCCATTACGCCGGGCGACGCGATACGCGTACACACCGGCAACGATAACGGCGAGGACATACAGCAGCCCCTGTGAACGAACCGGGTGGCCGGCAATCTGGAAGGCGATGGGATGCATGGAAGTTCAGAAACTCCGGCCCGTGACGATGGTCACACGGTTCCTTCGTCGCGGACCGGCGACAGCGATCTGGCGCGCCACGCGAGCAACGGTACCAGCAACACCAGGGACCACAGCCCGCGCAGCTCGCTGTGAGTTGCCCCGATGACTGCAGTGCCGATCAACGCACCGCTCAACATCCAGACCGGCTCGTTCCCGATCGGGTTCCGCGCGCCGGTAATCAGCGCCACCCAGGAGCACCCGAGGAGTGCCGTCATGAACCAACCCACCGGGTTCCAGATCGGGGCGCCAAGTAGCGGCGCCGGTTCGAGCCAGACCCAGAAGCCAACGGGCCCGGTGAGCACCGCTTCGGCAACAAGATCCGTCAGCGTGGCTACCAGGGCGCCCGCAAACACGGCGGCCGGGCTGCCGAGCCGCTGTCTGGCGTACGAATAGCATGCGGCCAGGATGACGAACCATGCGACGGGAAGCAGCAGCGGGAAGACAAGTCCGCCCGGCAGGTATACCGACGGTTGCCAGAAATCGGTGTAGGCGTACGCGCCGAAGAACCCCCAATAGAGGCCCGCAATCTCAGCGACCGCACCGATGAGGCAGACGCCCAACGCCGCGACGGCCGCCCTCATCGGACCAGCGGCGCGGGAAAGGGGCCCGGCGGCGGCAAACGCGCCGCTGACGATCATTGCCGCGCCGGCAACGTGCCCGATACTCCCCGTAGGCCAGCGCATCACGAGCCAGAGCACGGCGCCAAAGACGCTCGCGCCGGATACCAGCAGGAAAATCCGCAGAGCCATCAGCCAGGCGGATCAGGGTGGAACCGGATGGAGCGCTGCGAAACGCCCGATGCTATCCCGCCTGACGAGGAACAGTCGGCCGTCTGCGACCACCGCCTGGGTACGCCCCGTGTTCCGGATATCGTCGAGGGGGTTGGCACTGAGGAGCACCAGGTCCGCCACCTTTCCGACCGCGATCGTGCCGAGGGAGTCAAGGGCACCGAGGAACCGGGCAGGCTCGAGTGTTGCTGACCTGAGCGCTTCGAACGGTGACATCCCGGCTCGCGTGAAGTGGAGCAGTTCCTCGTGCAGTCCGAAGCCAGGTGGGCTGTTGCGAAGGGGCGCGTCAGTCCCCGGCATGACGCCAACACCGGCACGGAAGAGCGCTCCGGTCACCGCGACACGCTTGTCGAACAGTCCGCGTCCCACGATGTCGGCGTCGGGCGGAACGCCGTCCACCATCGGAAAGATTTCCGCCACGTATTGGCGCAATGAGTCAGGCAGGTAGCCGGCGACCGAGTCGCCGGGTAGCTCACGCCGGGGCCAGAGTGAGACTTCCACCTGCGCGACGAGCGTCGGGACGACCCACGTTCCGTTGCGCCGCAGTCGTGCATAGAGCGGCGCCTGGTCGTCGGTGGAGCATCGGCCCAATGCCGCCTGTACCGGGAAACGCGGCGCCAGCGTGGTCAGTTCCTCCTCGGTGCACGAATTGGGGATGGAGAGGATGTGCTCGATACTGCGCTGGCCGGAGTCGGAGGCGGCGGCGGCGCCTACGACCCGCGACACGTGCCCCACGAAAGGCATGCGGCGCGCGCGCGCAGCGCGAGCGATGGCGAAGTAGGACTCCCGGGAGAGCTGGCCGTGCACCTTGATAAAATCCACGCCCAGCCGGATCAGTGAATCGACGGCGGCAGCGGCTTCGGAAGGTGCTTTCACGAGCAGGTGCGGAATCGGGACGTCGCCGCCCTCGAGGTAGGGACCCGAAGCGACAATTCGCGGGCCGATGAGCGCGCCACGGTTGATGGCATCGCGCCATGCGACGATCGTGCCCCACTCGCCGGCCATGTCGCGCACGCCGGTCACGCCGTTGGCGATGTAGAGCGGAAGGACCTCGCGCCCGCCCGGCATGACCGTGTGCACATGCATGTCCCACAAGCCGGGTATCAGGTACTTTCCGCTCCCATCGATCACCCGGGCGCTGGGGCTGATCGGCGTTTCGCGGGTCGGCCCCTCGGCGACGATCCGGTTGCCGCGCACAATCACTGTCCGGGCGGGGCGCGGCAAGGGACTGGTTCCGTCAATCACGATGACGTTGCGGAACGCGATCGCCTGGGTCATCGCGCTCGAACCCACTGCGGGGGGTGACGGGGCAGCGCCCTCCGACGTCGGATCGGGCGCCGCGCCGCTGCCGCTGTGGCACGTCAGGTACGCCGCAAAGGTTGCCGCGCGAACGAGGCGGAGGGCGCCAGGCGCTGGCCGGAGTGCCGGGGTGTGTTCCAACAGTGCACGCAACGTCACCGCGCGGCCGCCGCCCACGGCGCAACGCGCTGGTCGTTACACACCGGTGGCAAGCAACTGCTTCACCCCACCCACCAGCCGTTCCATCTCATCCATCGTGTTGTAGATGTGCGGCGAGACGCGTAGTCCCGGCCGATCCTGTCCGCCGCGCAGCGTGGCAACCACGCCGTGTTGTTCCTGCAGCGCCGCCGCGAATCGGCGGACGTCCAGCGTTCCCGGCTTGAAAACCACCAGGTTCGCCGATCGATCGGTAGCAGGGTCCGTATGGATCGTGACGCCGTCCAGCCGGCGCAACTCGGTCATCAGGTACCGGGACAGCTGGCGCAGGCGCGCGTCGATGGTCGCGCGGCCGATTGCCTCACGGAACCTGATGGCCTCGGCGAACGCCACGAGCCGGGCGTCGTCACGCTGGCCCATGCCCTCCAGTTTGCGCGAGATGCCGAGTGCTCCCTGATAGACGCCGATCACGCTGGGCCAGATCTGTTCGTGCACCGCGGCGTTCACGAACAGCACGCCGCACTCCTTCGGACCGCAGGGCCACTTGTGGGCCGAGCCGGTGTAGAAATCCGGCTTGATGTCGCCAAGATTGACGTCGAGCGCTCCGAACGTCTGCGCGCCGTCGAGCAGTGTAAGGACTCCTCGCGACCGGGCCATGGCGCAGATCTCCTTCGCGGGAAAGAGATCACCCGAATTGCTGGTTACGTGCGTGAACGCAATGAGCCGTGTGCGCGGCGTGACTGCGTTGGCGAACAGATTGCGATAGTACTCGCCACCGGGATGCGGCACGACGTGCTGCACGGTAGTGACAGTGAACCCGAACCGTTTCGACTTCTCGCGCCAGGCAGCGAGGTTGGTGGGATGGTTGTCGGAGAAGACGATGATCTCGTCGTTCGGGCCGAGCGCGAGGCCGCTGGAAACGAAGTTGTTTCCCTCGGACGTGTTCCGGGTGATGACAATCTCCTCAGGCGTGACGCCCAGCATGGTCGCCAGAAGTCCGCGCGCTGTCTCGCGACCCTCGCGCATGAGACCGGATCGCACACCCGGGCTCGGATTGGCCTCGTACCGCTTCGTGGTCTGGTACAGGGACTCGACCACAGGGATGGGCGAGGGGCAGAGGTTCGCGGCGTTCAGAAAGATGACGTCGCGAGGCAGCAGATACCTGGCCCGCACGTCGTGCCAGTACTTCTCGTCAGGTGCCTGGCCGGGCGGCGGGAGGGGTGCGCCGCTGACATCGAAGTCCTCGATCGCCCAGGCCCGCGAGGGCAGGAGAGCAGCGGTACCGGAAACCGCGAAGAGCTGGGCGAACTGGCGGCGGGAGAGCATGGGGACGGCTCCGTGATGTTGTCGAAGAACGTACTGCCTGGTGTGGAGCGGGGCGAGTTGCACATCGCGCGGACGGGATGGCGGGAACGTTACTCGGCGATGCGCGCGGCGATCAGGCTGGACATGGCCATGATCGTCAATTGCGGGTTCACCCCCAGCGACGTGGGGAAGAGGGAGCCGTCGCACACGTACACGCCGCGGGCGCCGTGACGTTCCGCCTCCGGCGTCACACCCGAGGTGGCAGGGTTCACGCCCAGGCGACAGGTCCCGTTCACATGCGCGGAGAACCAGGTCACGCGATTGGGAGCGACGGAGGCGGTGCGCATGGCCCGCAGTCCTGTCTCACTGGTCGCCATCCGGGGAGGCGCGTGCAGCGAAAGCGCCCGCTCGGCGCCGGCGGCGAGGTGGAGCCGCGCCGCCGCCTCGATACCGAACTGCGCGTTGACCCGATCGGCCGGTGTCATGCGATAGCGGACGCGCGCTTGTCCGCTGCGATCGACCCGGACCGAACCCATCGAGTCATCCGATCCCGAGCCATCCCGCACCAGAACGATGAACGCCACCGTGTTCGACAGCTCTCGCATGAACGCGCGATGCTCCGCGCCGAAACCGGGAAGAGCCGCGGCCGCGAGCGCCGGGAGGAGCGCGGGACATTCGATCCAGAATCCGAAGCGATTCGCGTCACGCTGCAGGAATTCGTCACACAGCGCCGTTTGCGGAATGCCCGTGAGCGGATACGTCTGCGAAGCGTAGTGTCCCATGACCGCCGTCGTCGGATGCAGTCGCAGGTATCGCCCGACGCCACCTCCACCGAGGCCCGACTTCTCCAGAAGGGTGGGTGTGCCGATGCCACCGGCGGCGAGAAGGACGACGGGCGCGTTAAGGGTGAGAGTCCCACGCGGGACTCCGGAGCGAGGATCGCGCACGATGGCCGTCACCCGCTTTCGTGGCGGCGACCCGCTGCCGGGCCGGTGGTCGCGCTCCACGATCTCGATGCGATCCACCCCGGCGTTCGCGAAGAGGCGCGCGCCGGCAGCGAACGCCCGGGGCAGAAAAGTGAGCACGCTGCTCTGCTTGGCGTCGTAGTGGCAGCCAACCGAGCAGGTGCCTGCCCGCACACATCCCCTGGCGTTGATGCTCGCGGCGAGGGCCCGCCAGCCGAGACGTTGAGCCCCGGCGAGGAGCGCAAGGTTCGAAGGCGAGTGCGCGTCCGCTGGCGCCACGCGGGCATGCACCTCCTCCTCCACGCGCCTCAGGTGCGGTTCGAGGTCACTCGAGGCGAACCCGGCTATTCCACGACGGGCCCAATCCTCGAGAACGGCCTCTGGCGGCCGGAGCGTCAGCATCCAGTTCACCGTGGTACCGCCGCCCACCGCGCCGCCTTGAAGGAGGGCAAACGCGCCATCAATCGTTGCGCGCAGTGCCTGGTCGGCGTACAACCTGGGCGCGAGTTCGCCCTCGTCTTCATTGAAGTCGGCGGCATGGAGGTACTCACCGGCTTCGACAATCGCGACCTCACGGCCGGCTTCGGCAAGGCGCGCTGCCGCTACAGCGCCGCCCGCTCCGCTGCCAATCACGACGACGTCGGCGGTAACGCGCGTGTCGCCCGGGAATCTCGACGCCGTGATCACCGCCCCCGGTATCCCGGCAGGGCGATGAGGGGTGTGTGGATTTCCACGGACGGAGGTGGGCTGGCGGGCGACAGGCTCCGAGTCGAGGGTGTGATCCCCGGCCAGCGGACCCTCCCACGGCACCTCGGGCTCACGCTCGTGAAGTGGGCGCCTGATACCCAGATCGGCCCGCCCGTCTGGTGTACCGTACCAGGTGGACAGTACGAACTTGCGCAGGGCCTGGTGGACCGAACGCGCCGGAGGGATCGAGGACGTTCCCCAGGCATCGAATACCTCTGCTCGCCGAGACCCCGGCAATTGGACGAACCGGCCTGATCGCGCCACCACGAGGCTGGCGAGTAGACTTCCCAGCAGGTCCAGCGCAGTGAGGATGTCGCTTCTGATGGCGGGCGGCGCCTGCTCGAGCCGCTGCGAAACGCGGGCAACGAAATCGCTCCGCGGCTTGCCATTCTCGAACAGGTGAGGCAGCAGCGTTTGCACCAGCGCGTCGAGGGTCGCACCCCGGGCCGGCGTCAAGCCTGATGTCGATCTGCGTGTTGTCACGTCCGGTGAGATAACGCTCCGGCTGCCTGGTCGTCCATGTCGGAGAAGGTTTTTTGCGCCGGGCTTGACCGGCGACCGGTTTTGTGGGAGCCTCCACGGTCGATGACGAAGCCCGAAACCAGCCAGTCTCATCCCGCGCGTCGGAGCGTCCGGTCGTTGAACGATCCGGAGACACTCCGGCTCCTGATCCGTTCGATCGGCGAAGGCATTTACATCACCGACGAAGGCGGCCGCATCCTTGACTGCAATCCCGCCTTTCTCGAGATCTTCGGCGTGACGTCCCTCAGCGAGCTGCAGCGGTACGAGGTACCGCAGCTGCTGGCTGACCCGAAGCAGCGGGAGGAGGAGATGGCTCGTCTGGCCCGCGACGGTGCGGTCCGCGAATTCGAGCTGGAGATCCTCCGCCCGGACGGTCAGCACCGCACGGTGCTGGACACGACGTTCCGGATCTGCGACCCGGAAACGCGGGATGTCCACTTTCACGGTGTCCTTGTCGACATCAGCCGTCGCAAGGAGCTGGAAGACCGCCTCCGAGAGCAGTTGATCCGCGATGCCCTGACGGGGTGTTACAACCGTCGCTTTCTGCTGGACCTGGAAGAGGATCTGCGCGGTGGTGGCGAGGGGCGGTGGGGGTGCATCTTCATCGACATCGACCACTTCAAGCTCTACAACGATCGCCACGGTCACGCCAGCGGCGACCAGGTCCTGCAGCGGATGGCACGATTCCTCATGCGCGAAGTACGTTCCGACGAACCGGTGATCCGGTTGGGGGGCGACGAATTTCTCATCGTGCTGACGGGCGACAATGCGGTCCGCACCGAAACGGTCGCGGAACGGCTGCAGCACGCGGCCGCACGTTCGGCTCCGGTTGCGTTTTCGTTAGGGTGGGCGTTCCGTCAGGATGACGAGACCTTCGAGGAGACCATCGAGCGCGCCGACCAGCGCCTGATCAACGTGCGCGTCCTGAGTCGCTCCGGAGATTACGCCAGTCTCCCCAGCGAGTTGGAGCGGCGGCGGAAGAAGTAGGCCGGCTGGCGGACGAGAGACCGGGCAGTCCCGCGTCTCGCTCCACGTGACCGTGGGCCCGACGCTGGAACCCCGACTGCGCGACCCGAGTACAGCCATGGCCATGCGCCGGCTGCGTCGATTTCGCCGCTGTACCCCGTTGGTTTCGCTGCTGACTGCGGTGGGCCTCGCATGCTCCTCCGTGTCCGTCGATGACGGCGACACCCTCGAGATCACGGTGCACATCGCGCTGAGCGGCGGCTGGGACGTGGGGTCGACGCCGGGCAGGATCTACCTGTTTTCCGATCTGCAGCCGGTACCCCGCCACGCGGCGTTTCCAGATGGAAGCCCGTTCTGCTCCCTGGATGCGACGCCGATCAAGTCCTGCACGTTTGCGGTTCCGCGGGGGCGGACCGTGACGCTGATGGCGACGGAAGGCGATCCGGCAGTGTTCGTGCGGCTCGCGCCAGCATCGTCGCAGGACACGGTACGTGACGGGCACTTCGTGGAATTCACCGGTTGGACGGACTGCCCGGACGCAGCAGACCGCGGGATGTGTGTCCTGCGCCCCACCAGTGCAATGAGCGTCGAGGCGAATTACCAGCTCATGCAGCAGGTTACCGTCTACCAGACCGGGGCGGCCCGCATGGACTGGATCACGTTCGCCCCGGCACCCATGCTGAAAGTGCCAGCGGAGTCCGACAACATCCTGGACCTGGCGGGATGCCGCCGCGTCTTCACTCCCCCCGCCGCCCCGTGCGACTCAGTGCGTCTGATCGGCCAAGAACCGTTCCACCGGTTCACGGCGCTCGTCCCCCGGCAGACGATCGTCGGGATGTTCCCGGTCCCCGGCGCCCAGACCGCTTTCGTGCGATGGGACGGATCCTGCATCCTGAGTGACGTCTTCCCCACCGGAACGTGCTCCCTGATCTCGCCCAGTGTGTCGGGGCCACCGATTCTCCTCACCCTTCGATTCCAGTGGTGGGACTGCCCCGGCGGGCCCAGTGACCAGGACATTCCCGGACAGGCCTGTGTGCTGAGGGGTGGGACCGTGGAGGAGGAGACGGAAGGCCGTAGACAGTAGAGGGTGTGCAAGTCGAACCCTGGCCGGCGTCTCCCGGGCGTACCCCATCAAGGACGTCCGTATGCGAGCCCTCCAGGCCGGTCTCCTGTCCCTTCTCGTCACCGCGAGCGTCGGCGCTCAGGGCCGACTCGTTCCCAGGCCATGCGCCGAGCCTCCAATCTGCCGCGATGGGCGCTGCATCGAGATCTCCGTCGTCAGGCAGTGTTTGACGGTCAACGCGATCGTTCGGACGTCGAGCCAGGTCCGCGTCGAAATGGTCGATCGCGTTCTGAAGTACGAAGTGAGCGAGACGTTCGTGAACACCGGGCGCGGCCGTGGGGAAGCCGACTACCTGTTTCCGTTGCCAACCGGCTCGGCGTTCGAGGACCTGAAGCTGTCGATCAACGGTGAACTGGTATCGGGTGAGACGATGAACGCCGCCGATGCCCGCCGGATCTATGAAGACATCGTGCGGCGTCAGCGTGACCCGGCGCTCGTAGAGTGGATGGGTTCCGGCCTGCTCCGGGCCCGCATCTTCCCGATCAATCCGGGAGAAGAAAAGCAGGTCGTGGTACGGTTCCAGTCGATAGCCCGGCGCGAGGGTGATGCGTTGCGGATCGACTACGTTCGGGGGACGGAGCCGGCTTCTGCCCCGATCCCGGTGCTCCGCGCCGGGGTCAGTGGAACGCTGACCGAGGAGTCGGGCAACAGCTTCGTTCTCCGGTACCCGACGGGTCGCGACCATGGTGCGCCGTACTCGCCGACGCACCGCCTGTCGGTTCGCGACATCGGCTCGCGACGCCACGTGACGGCATCGGGCGACAGCCGCGAAGTGACTATCCTGCTGCCGCTGCGCCGCTCTTCGAGTGCGGCGGTCTCGGTGCTGACGCACCGCCTCGACGGCGAGGCGGGATTTGCCCTGATCACGATCACTCCGCCGGTGGCCGCCGGGCGAACGACGCCTCGGGACGTCACCTTCGTGCTGGACGTCTCGGGTTCGATGCGGGGCCAGAAGCTCTCCCAGGCCACGGCCGCGGGCCGCGCCCTGCTGGAAACCCTCGACGGGCAGGACCGCTTCCGCCTCATCGACTTCGCCACCGACGTGCGCTCGTTCCGCGACGGCTTCGTCGCGGCCACTCCGGCAAACCTGCGCGCCGCCCGGCGCTACCTGGATGAACTGCGCGCCGAAGGGTCCACCAACATCTCGGCGGCCCTCCAGGAGGCGCTGCAGCAGGGAGACCGTCGCGAGCGGCTCCATCTGGTCGTCTTCCTTACCGATGGCGAGCCGACGGTGGGTGAACGGAATCCGGACGCCATTGCGGCATTGGCCGCGCGTGAGCGCGGCAATGCGCGCGTCTTCACGGTCGGGGTGAGCGCTGATGTCAACGCGATGCTGATCGAGCGCCTGGCCGTCGAAGGTCGCGGGACGGCTCACTTCGTTCGCGGCGACGAGAACGTGGAACGACCGGTGTCAGTGCTCGCCTCACGGCTGACAAACCCACTCCTCACCGACGTGCGCGTTCGGGCCAGCGGCGTCCGGCTCACGCAGGTGATGCCACAGCTTCCTGTGGACGTGTTCGCCGGGCAGGACCTGGTGCTGCTGGCGCGCTACGAGGGTGAGGGCGCCGCCAGCGTGCGGGTGGAGGGACGGTCTGCGGGTGGGCCGGTGGCCTGGAGCACCAGGGCGACCTTCCCGCGTCGCTCGACCGCAAACCGATTCGTGCCGCGGCTCTGGGCGGCGCAGCGGATCGGCTGGCTCGCAGCGGAAAAACGGCGGAACGGTGGCAACAGCGAGATGAACGCCGAGATCAAGTCGTTAGGCGAGCGCTATGGGATTCCCACGGAGTTCTCGTCGTATCTCGTGCTGGAGCCTGGCATGCACGTGGCAGCCGACCGTGCAGCCGCCATGGCACCTGTGCTGCCGGCCGCTGTCGGTTCGGTCCGGGCCCGGCCGGACGCCACGGTGAATCCCGCGGTTGCGGGAGGACGCTCCGGCAACGAAGCCCGCTTTGAAATGGCGCGACAGGCGGCGGCGCAGCGGGAGGCCAGATCGCTGAGCGAGGTAAATGACATGGCGACCGCGGCCGCAGCCGGCGCCTTGCGCCAGGTCGGAACACGTCAGTTCGTTCAGGTGGGGACAGTCTGGACCGACCAGCGCCACTCCCTCACGCAGCGGACCGTGCAGGTGAAAGCCTTCTCTCCATTGTACTTCGAACTGCTGAGCCGACTGGATGGTCTGCGGGAATCGCTGGCGCTGGGCGGGGAAGTGCTGGTGGCGGGCAAGGGAGTCTCAGTCCAGGTGGGGCCGACGGGCCAGGAGCGGATGAGCGCCGGGGAGCTGGCCAACCTGGTGAAGGCCTGGTAGGAATGCGTGACGACGAGCTGGAGCGGCTCTTCCGAACGTATCACGCGCCGCTCGTGCGATATCTCACGCGCCGGTTGGGTGACCGGGACTGGGCCGAGGAGGTCGCGCAGGAGACGTTCCTGCGCGCCCTCCGTCAGGATGCACTGCAGAGTGAACGTTCCTGGCTGTTCGCAGTCGCCACGAACCTGGTACGCGACGAGGCGCGGCGGAGCGAACGGCGGCGCCACCACCTCGTGCTCCTGGCCGCACAGGAAGCCGAGGCCTCGGTGGAGCCGGAACAGCTGGCGATGGAACGCGCGGAGGATGCCGCGCTGGCGCGAAAAGCCGTCGATACACTGGCCGAGCGAGACCGACTGGCCCTGCTGATGCGCGAGGAAGGGTTGAACTACGAAGAGATTGCCGCAGCCCTGGGCTTGTCGCCCGGCTCAATCGGAACGACGCTGGCGCGGGCGCGCAGGCGACTGGCGGAGGCGTACGAATCGCTGCAGGCAGGTGAAACGGGCCGCGCCGCTGGCGGAGGAGACCATGTCTGACCCAATGGACCACCTTGATGAAGGCACCATCCACGCCTGGCTGGACGGGTCGCTGCCGCCTGACGAGGGCACGCGAATCGAGCGGCACCTGGCGTGGTGCGCGTCGTGCTCGGACGCAGTCGCGGAGGCGCGTGGTTTGATCGCTGCGTCGTCGCGCATCCTGTCCGCCCTCGATGCGGTTCCCGGCGGCGTGATTCCCGGCGCGGCCAGCGGGACTGACCAGCTGGCAGCCATCCGGCGACGTCACCAGCCCGCGCGTCGTCGCCCGTGGTGGCGGCAGCAGTCGTTCATGGCTGCAGCGTCGTTGGTGTTGATGGCCGGCACGGCGACAGCGGCATGGCGCCTGTGGGATCGCGGGGGAGCATCGCCGTTCAACGCCCTGCCGACGTCGCGTGATGCAGCTCTCGAGCGGATAGAGGCGGGTGTGGCTCCTGCCGATGCTCCCGGATCGGAGGCGCGACCGGTCGAGATGCGCGCGCAGCCAGCGCCAGACGCGAACCACCCGTCGCGGCGCGATGAGCCTGCGGCCGGCGTCCCGCCGGCAGCCGCGCCAGAAGCAGCCGTCGGAACCGGGAAGATGGAAGCTGATCGTGTCGCACCAACGCTATCGGCCCCTGCAGCGCGCCCCGCAGCGCCTCCGGCAGCAACGGCTGCAGTCGGGGGCGCGATATCGGCCGTGGTTCCGCGTCCCACGCCGCTGGCCGGCCAGCAGCAACAGGCCGGCGCGCCGACACAACTCGGGTTGGACCAGCAGTCGCGATCGGCAAGCCAGCGACAACGGGCGGAGTCGCGTGCTCTGACGGACGTGGCGGCCAGCGTGAGGGGCCGCACGGACTCGAGCCCTCGAGCCACGCCGTTGCCGACGGCGCTCTCCCGAATCACCGGAGAATCCGCTCCGGGACGGGTGTCCCTGAGCGGGTGCTGGGAGCTCCGTGGTCCGGCGCCGGTCGGTGGCCGGGTGCTCGGCGTTCCCGGGATGGTGCGCCTGTCCGATGACGTCGTGCCCCAGGGCGCGGATTCGACGTGGAAACGCGCGAGCGAGGTGGAACCATCGACTGTTCTGACCAGTCTGATCTGGCGTCAGGTCGATTCGACAGCGGTAGAGATGCGGGTGCGCCGACCGCTGGATTCGACGGTCGTGCGATTCCGCGTCCTCATGACGGTCACGTCACTGGCATCCGAGCGACTCCCCCGGGGCATTCAGATCGCCGAAGCGACGCGCGTGGTCTGTCGTTGAATGCGACTTGTGTAGCGCGTAAGCAAAGCGTGCCAGGCCCCCGATCTGCCGTCACGCGGCTCGCTTCCCGTTTCTGGCGAGCGCCCTCATCACCGTACGGCCCGCTGCGAACGCGCCCAACAGGACGTAGACGTAGTACGAGTAGAACCGCCACCAGATCATTGACGCGGCGAGTAGGCGGGGTGGGAGGACATCGTCCATGATGGCGCTGAAGCCGAACTCCATGGCGCCGCCGCCGGCCGGCGCGGGAATCAACGCGCCGCCATAAAGCAGCACCAGCGGCCAGAGGACCAGTGACGTGATGTCGGCTTGTGCGCCCACCGCCACGATGATGATCGGCAGGATCATCAGGCGCCCACTGATGTGGGCCACCGAACAGGCGAGCGAAGCGACCATAATGGGGATGCGTGCGTGTCGCACCGCATCGACACCATCGCGCACGTGACGGAGACCGATCTGCAGGCGCCGCCAGAGCCACGGCTTGAAGCCGACGCTGAGGGCCCATCGGGGCGGGGGGCCGGCGGCGCGTCGACGCGAGAGGAACCACGCCAGGACCCCGAGGCCCAGCACCACGGTCGCGTACCCGCCCACCATGGCCACCACGCCCTTCAGGGCGCCGGTTGCCGGGAGGGCCAGTAGCAGCGCACCGGCAATGAGGACCAGGGAGAGCAACTCGATGAAGATCTCGAGAAAGAGCACCAGCAGGGCCCGGGCGGCTGGCACGCCGGCTTCACTCAGTACCAGGAAACGCGCCGGTTCTGCGCCGGCCCGGGCGGGCGTGATGGACGTCGCGAAATCACCCGCCAGCGTGGCGCGTGCCGCGGTCCCGAAGCGCAGCGGAATGCCGCACGCCCGGGCCGACAACGCGATCTTCGCGCTGCGGAGCGACAATTCGAACGTCACGGCGCCTAACGCCAAGAGATGACCCCACCACGGCAGCCCGAGCGGGGCGCCACCTTCGGGCCAGTGCGAGGAGATGACCCACAATGCGACCCCGGTGGCCGCGGCGAAGGATACGAGGACCAGCAGCCAGCGGCCGGGGGACACCGAGAGGACGGGCGGGGACGCGGAAGGGGACGGGAAGTAAACGAGGTCGCCGGGCGGAGGGCAGAGGGCAGACACTGACTTCCGACCCGGGACGGTGATCGGTGAGCGCTAGTTCTTCCCGATTCGCAGCCCCACGGTCATGGTCCGGCCGGCCGTGACCTGCAGGTTGTCGCGCTCGTAACGCTGCACGTTGGTCAGGTTGTCAATCCGGGCGAACCACTCGATGTCCCTGCTGACATCCTGCGAGAGGGACAGATACGGCCGGATAATGCCGGGGTATTCACGCCAGTAACTGCGGAGGGCCGTGAGCTGGGTACTCTCCTGCGCCTCGTTGGCGATGTACCGCGCCCAGTCGTATCCCGTCCAGGACCCGATGAACACACTCCCTGCCGTCAGCCGGTACCTCGCCAGATCCCAGGAGAGTGAAGCGCTTCCCGATGAGACGGGGACCTCCGTGACCCGGTCGCCGATACGGAGGTCGCCCGAGTACGTGCTCGACAGTCCCCGGACGCGGCTGTCCGTGAGGCTCAAGGTGGCTGCAGCGCGCATGGTACCGTGCCGCAGTTGCGCCTCGATCTCCGCTCCGCGGTTCCCGATTTCGCCCACGTTCTGGTACTGGATGGTCCGGCGATCGAGGATCACCTGCTGAATGAGACCGCTGGCCGACTGCGCGTAACCGGTGAGCGACAGCGACGCGCGATCGCCGGCAAAGACCTCCACGCCGCCCTCGAACCCCGACTGGGATTCCGGTTCCAGCAGCGGATTGGCCAACTGCCGGAACTTGACGGTCGAGATGGACAGCCGGGCGCTCGGCGGCGGCGGCCGTATCCCGCGGCCATAGGCACCCCGCAGCTTGAGCGTGAATCGTCCGGCATCTCTCGTGATGGCCATCCCGAGCATCGGCGACCATGCGGCTCCGAACTGCTCGCCGAAGGTGCTGTTCCAGTCACCACGAAGGCCGGCGGACAGGAAGACGGTCTTGCCGACATCGGCCTTGAGCTGGCCGAAGATCCCCTGGTTCGCAATGTCGTCGTGATACAGGGCGGCTGCTCCGTCGCCGGCGCCAACCACGTCGGAACGGTCGCCCAGCCGTTCTCTCGCCAGATCGGTGTGGTCGGTCCCCATGGTCAGCGTCATACCGCCATTCTCGTGCTCCAGCACACGGATCGCCGTACTGAAACGGAGTGACACCTTGGCGGCTCGCTCCCGCGTCGCGCCGAGCAGGGCGTCCGCAACCGTGGCGGGTTCACGCTGCAGCGGAATGGCGCCCTCGTGGCGGTCCAGTCCGATCACCAGAGTGTGCCGCATGCCTTCCGCCGGTTGCGCGTCGAAAGTGATGCCGTATGTCTCGTCCTCGATCCGCTGGTCGCGAAGCACCGACCGGACCTGGGAGAGCAGGGTGTCTGCCCGGAGGAGAGGGTTCGCGGGTGCGGTGAATCGCACGTCGGCGTACCGCATCGAGCCCTCGACCCGCAGGAAGCCCGCCAGATGGCGGAATCCGCCGAACATCGCCCGGTAGCCGGACTCGCCGCCCGGAACAATGCCACCCGTGGCGGACCATGTGCCGCCGACGCCCATCGACGTCAGGCCGCCCCCCGTCGAGACGCTCGCCGAATGGCGCTGCGCGGTGATCGATCCGTCCACGTACCGGCTCTCGACCAGCCCGCCCGAAAGTTGTGCGTCGACCTGGGGACGCCAGTCCGCGGCGGGCGATCCCTTGCGAGTCACCACGTGGACCACGCCGCTGATGGCATCCGAGCCGTACATGGCGGACCCCTGTGGTCCGCGAATGATCTCGATGCGTTCGATACTGTATGGATCAACGGCGAAGAGCAGGTACGGGCTCGCGAGTTCGATTCCGTCAACGTAGGTCTTGAGATAGTTGGCCGTGAACGAGGCGGATCCGCGGACTGACCCGATCTGTGCGAACGGTCCTGCGATGCCCAGGTCCCAAGCCACGATACCCGCTATGCCGGAGCGCAGCAGGTCTTGCATCGAGGCGGGTCCGAAGGCGGCGATCTGGCTGGCCGTCAGGACGGTGACGGCGGAGGGAAGCTCCCGCTCAGGTGCACCCGCGGCTGGAGTACCCATGACGAGTACCCGGTCCATGACGCTGGACCGGACCGACACGCGATCCGGGCTCGAAGGACTCGCAACGGCGCCGCCATTGTCGTGCTGCGGTACCGACACAGGTGATGGCGCATCGGGACTGCGGACCAGGACCACGTACCCCGAAGGCGTGGCAACCGGATCGATGTTGGTGCCCGCCAGGGCTTCGCGCAGGACATCTCCCACCGGCGTACGCGCCCGCGACAGGGTGATGCGTCGCATCAGCGGGACGACGTCGCTGCTGTACGAGAGCCGGAGGTTTCCTGCGCGCGCGATATGGCTTAGCGCAACCACCAGGGGAACGTCATCCAGCCGGACGGTGACCCGTCGGGCGAGGATGTCCCCGTCCCGGTCAGGCCGAACGGCGCTGTCGACGGTTGCCAGGACCCGAGCCGACTGCGCCGGCGTGCTTGCGGGCGCGGCCGTGGTGACAGCAACCGCGATGGTGAGTCGCGCGGCCAGACGTGCGCCCAGGCGCGCTCCGGGACGAGGTGGCACCGGCGCGCTTGTCGGACACGCTGGAGCCGGACACGCCGTGAAGCGGCGCGCCGCGGCGCGGCGTGCCGCCTGATCCCATATCACCCCCCGACCTCCGCCCGGGCCGCGGGACGGAGCATTGCCGGGCTCACCGGCGGACCGCGCCGGAAGGTCACGGTGCGGCCATCACGCTCCGTTCGCACACCATGCGAAGCAAGGGCGAGTTCAACGACCTTGAGGATCTCGCTGAGCGACTCGCCTGTGCGGACATGGAGAGTAAGGTGCAAGTCCTGGATGGCGGGGTTGCCGATGCGACACTCGACATCGAACCACCGCTCCAGCTCGTCCGCGATCTCGCTGAGCGGCGTGTCGTCGAAGGCAAGCTCCCCGCGCGTCCATCCCAGCAGGCGTTCCACGTCCTGCCGGCGGCGAATGTCCACGGCGGACGATCCGGCAAGGCGGGCAACGTCCCCGGCCTGCAGGACCGCGACCGGTGCCTGACCGCTCGCCTGACGCCGGACCTCGACCGCTCCCTCGGTTACCGCCACGCGAACTGCCTCACTCGGATAGGCACGTACCTCGAACGCGGTACCCAGGTCGACCGTACGCGTTCCCCGGGCATTTACCACGAACGGACGGGCAGGATCATGCGAGACCCGGATGAATGCCTGACCTTCGAGAAAGACCTCGCGGGCCGCCACGCCGAATTGCGGATGCACCCGAAGCGTGCTCTCCGGGCCGAGTACAACATGTGACCCGTCAGGGAGGTTCACGGAGCGCTGCTCGCCCCTTCCCGTCCGCAGTACGTCCTCAGTTGGTGCCGAGGTGACCGTCGTCGTGTCGTCGGCATCGCTTCCGAACCGGATCACCACGGCAATCAGCAATACCGCGGCCGCGGCGAGCGGAACGAACGCAAGGCGCCAGGGGTTCACCCGCGCCGTGCGCGTGGTCGCCGGGACGCGGCCTTCAGATTGCGCACTGGCGAGCCTGGGCTGCAGCCGGTTCCAGGCGCTTTCGACGTCCCACGCCGCCGGCTCGACAGCCGCTGTCCAGCGCCGCATGGCTGCGTCGAACGCCGCACGATTCTCCGGGGATGCCGCTGCCCAGCGCTCTACCTCGACGCGCTCCCCACCTGCCGCCTCTCCCGAGACGTAGCGTGCCAGTCGATCCCAATCCATCGGTTCAGTCATTGCGGCAAATCGGCTTCGGATATGCGGTTGGGGATGCGTCTCGATAGACACGCGCGGAACACACCTCCCCCTACTCCGGGATGACCCCCTACGTTGTGTGAAGTCGTGGTCCTGTGGGAGTAGTGGGGGATCGGCCTGCTGAAGGGTGTCCCAAGGGACAGTCCGACAGCAGGGGCGATCCGCCAGCTAGTGACGCCGGAGGGCCACGATCCTCGCGACCACCACCTTCGAGACAATCCTTCCCCCCGGAATGAACGACGCGCCAAGCGCGGGCCCAACGGGCGACGCCGAGCTGGTTCGACGGATCCGGGCGGGCGATGAGCGCGCCCTGGGGGCGGTATTCCGCAGCCACTACGCCGGGATGGCGTCGTTCGTCCAACGGTTCGTCCGGTCTCCCGACGTGGCGGAGGAACTGGTCCAGGACGTGTTCCTGAAGCTGTGGACGAAGCGCGAGCACCTGGCGGAGATCGAGACGCTACGAACCTACCTCTTTCGAGCGGCGCGGAACACCGCGCTGAATCACCTGCGTCGGGTGAAGCTGGAGCGTCGCTGGCAGGACGAACAGGGGATGGTCGACGACCCACCGGCCGCGTTCGCGGCGGACGAAGATGCTTCGGAGCAGGAGGTCGCCCTTGCGGTGCAGCAGGCGATCAACCGGTTACCGCCTCGGTGCCGCGAGATCTTCCTCCTGAGTCGGGACGGAGGGTTGACCTACGCCGAGATCGCGCTGAGCCTGGAGATCTCGGTCAAGACGGTGGAGACGCAGATGGGGCGGGCGCTGAAGTCGCTGCGGGTGTCATTGAAGCCGTTCCGGGAATGAGACGAACAATGGAGCGAGGGGCAGGCGACGTGCTCGATGTCAGGGAACATTCGCGTCCGCGGTGTCTGGTGCAGCGTGGGGAGGGGAGGATTGGGGGCGACGGGGCCGGGTCGCGAAGATTGCGGCCGGCCCCGTTGCTGCAGGCAGACGGGGGACAAAGCGTGGGACGGCGTGCCGTCGTCGTGATCGCGTCCCCAGGAGTGAGGTCATGACAAGGCAGGGGATGCGACACGTTGTCGTTATGCTGGCGGCGAGTCTTCTCGCGGGCTGCGTGGACTCGCCCAGCGAACCGTTGGCGGCGGTTGACCAGACGCCGCTGGCGTCGAGTTTCGAGGCTCTGGCGGACGAGATGGCTGCGCACGACGTGGAGCGCAGCGAGGAGCTCCGCTGGGCGGCGCTCGCGGTGCGCGCCGGCGTGCGTCCCTCGGCGCTGGAAGTCACCAACAACGGCGTGCCGGAGATTTTCGACGCGTTCGTTCACGCGGTGGCGTGGGTTTCGTCGGCGCAGGCATTGCGTCCGCTGCTGCACCGGAACCTCGTCGCCTGGCGGCGGGGGGGCGATCTCCTCCAGGTGATGTTGGTGGGGTTGGCGACCGATTCGGCACCGGTGCTGCACCCGTTCTCCATGCGCCCAACGTCACCCGGTGGTTCGACCGCCTCACCCCTGCACGGCGCCAAGGCCGCGTACTTCGAGCGCGGAATGGGCAACGGGTCTTCGTGGGTTGGCGTTGGCGGCGTGGCCAGGATCGTGGAGCGGCCCCAGACCAGCTCCTGTGATCCATCGGACGATGCCGCGCCGGCGGGTGTCGCGTGCCAGGTCACGCGATTCGGCGTACAGCTGAACGTTCTCTTTGCCGAGACCCAGCACCGCGATTCGCGCGATGTCACACAGAACGCGCTGACGCGCCGCGTCATCGCCCCCGATCAGAACGTGGCCGGCGTGAAGCTGCTGTTCAGCTGTGTCACGCCGACGGCGGATGGGTGCTAGCGAGTGAGGAGTGAGGAGTGAGGAGTGAGGAGTGAGGAGTGAGGAGTGAGGAGTGAGGAGTGAGGAGTGAGGAGTGCCCTGCTATTTCGGATCGAGGATATTCTTGATCTGATCGCGGACGTCGTGCAGGTGCGCCCTGGTTTCCCGATCGGCAGCGCGGGAGATGGCGCGTGATACGTCGACGTCCAGGGAGCGCAGTTCTTCCTTGAAAAGGGAGCGCACGTCGCTCGTGGCGCGGGCGGGTCCAGCCGTCGCGGCAAACCCCGGCGGGGCTCCGGCGGGCGGTGTGAACGGCGGCGGGTTGATCTTGCTGTTGACCTGGGTGAGATACGTGCGCTGCAGCTCACGCCGGAACGGATCGATCCGCACCGATGCAGCCGCCAGTTCCTTCCAGAGTCCGCCGCGCACGTCCGCCAGCATTTCGCTGAGCGGATAGGTATCGCGCCGGTTCCCGGCGAGCGCTTCGAACTCGATGAGTCGTTCCATGCGGCGATCGTTGAAGAGCGTCGCGAGAACGCCGGACTGCGACTGGTTGATTCGTCGCAGCGCGCCCTCCACCTCGATGTAGCGGATGATGTCATCACGGAGCAAGAACATGGGCGTGGCGAAGGCATTCTCGTTGAGGAATCGCACGGCCTCCTTCTGCCGCGCTTTCGCGAGGGGCAGGTACCGCGCGCCGGTCTGTCCGGCGTATTTCTCCTGTGCGTCGGTGCCCCCCACGACCCACGCGACGTGGCGCAGCTCCGTGGCCCACTGTCCGATCAGCCGGCCATACAACTGGTTCAGGTCGTCGTAGTCCTCTCCCGGCTTCACCGTCGCGGGAACGAGGAGCGGGGCGATCTGCCTGATGCTCCTGATGCCCCATCCCGTGGCCTTGACGGGGTCGGCGTCGCCGACCGCCTCGCTGTGCGAACTCTGGTCGGCTCCGCGGGAATCCTGCACGTTGAACCGGAACCAGGGCGTGGCGTCCTGTTCCTTCGACCACTTGTCGAGGGTCGCCCACTCGTCGTCAGGCGTCTTTGCGGCAGGGATGGGAGTGTAGCCCCAGCGGATTATGTACTTGTCGTACGGTCCGATGTCGGGGATGAGGTCTTCGGGCTCCAACCCGTCCTCGGGCTGCGCAGTGTAGTTGAAGCGCGAGTAGTCCATGATGGACGGCGCGTGGCCCATCCGCTTCACCCAGGACTTCTGCCGGATGGAGTCCACGGGGTAGGTGGAGCTGCCCTTCTGGTCATGCTGCAGGCCTAACGTATGCCCGACCTCGTGGGCGACCACGAAACGCACCAGGCGGCCCATGAGCTCGTCGGGGAACGGCCATTGGCGCGCCCGCGGGTCGAGGTGCCCAACCTGCGTGAAGTACCAGGATCGCAGCAGGTTCATCACGTTGTGATACATGTAGATGTCGGATTCCAGGATCTCGCCCGTCCGGGGATCGTGCACGTTCGGACCCTGGGCGTTCTCGACCGTCGACGGGAGCCACCGTACGACCGAATAGCGCGCATCCTCGGGATCCCAGTCCGGATCCTGCGCCCTGGACGGCGGATCGGCGGCCACGATGCCGCGGCGGAACCCGGCCGCCTCGAACGCGACCTGCCAGTCCTCGATCCCCTGCTTCACGTAGGGCACGAGCCAGGAGGGCGTGGCGGGATCGACGTAGTACGTGATGGGCTTCACCGGCTCGGAGACCGCCGCAGCGGGATCCTTTTTCTCGAGGCGCCACCGCACGACATACTGGCGCGTTTCGGCGCGCTGCTCGGGGCGGCCGTAATCCACGTGCTGGAGGGAGAAGTAGCCGGTGCGCTTGTCAAACAGCCGCGGCGTCATCGGCCGCTCCGGCAGCTTTACCATGCTCCAGTACATCGTCAGGCTGCGCGTGGTGGGCGCGGCTGGTGCGCCGGCCCGCCCGCCGGCTCCACCGGCGCGCCCCGCGACGGGAATCGTCAGCGTGGAGGCGACGTTCACGTTCTCGGGGAACGCCAGCACGCGCTCCACGAATGACCGTGTCTGATCCGGGTTGCCCGCGAACGCGGTGCCAGGTCCGATTTCCGGGGGAGGCGCGGTGAAGAACCGGGTCACGTCGACGACTGGGGCGCTGTCCGGGCCGTACGCCTCCACGTTGAAGGAGCCGAGAATCGGAGCGACGTTCGACTGCCTGACTGCGAGCGACATGGGGTTGGCGGAGTCGGCCACGGTGGCGTACGACACGCTCCGGACCAGAACGCGATGGTCGCGGCGTTCCCAGAGAAGGACACGTGTGGGACCGACCTGCTGCCCGCCGTAGCCCGCGTTGACGGGAACCGCTGAGGCGCGCGTGACGAGCAGTAGCTCCACTCCCAAAGCGGAGGGCGGGATCTCGAAGTAGAGACGCGAGCCGACCTGGTGGGTCTTGAACAGCCCGGTGCGGGACATCGCCCGTGCCGTGATCACCCGGTTGTATGGCCGCGGCTGTGGATCGCCGGCCTGCTGAGCGCCACCCTGACGGCCTCCACCCGGAGTGGAGTCCTGCTGGCCTGCCTGTCCCGCGGGTGGGCCCCCGCGGCCACCGGCTTCGGTGCCGGCGCCGGCTCCGCGCGAAGGTGTCGTCGTTGGAGTGGTCTGCGTGCTGCGACAAGCCAGGGTGGCCAGCAGCGTGATCGAAAGGGTCGCGACGGCGACTGACAGGCGTCGAGCGGGCATGATCTCGATCCGGTTGAGGGTCGGGTTGCGCGTAGTTGCGAGGCCGGCGGCCATCCGTGGGACACCCAATGTACGACGTGTCGTGACGTCGCGCGCCCGAAAGAAAGCGGCGGAAACGGATCCCGGACTCGATTGCCGCAGCTGGTTCCGCGGACTACACTATCGCCCCACTCCAACCCACCGACCCGACCAATGACCGCCCCACGCGATGCGGCCACCCAGGCCGCCCTCGACAAGCTCCTCGAGACGCACGGGCTCGGGCCCGCGACCCTCCTCTACCGGGAGGCGATGCGCAGCGCGCTAACACCCACCGGTGCACCCGGTCTGTTTCGCCTGGCCGCGAACCCGTCGCCCAGCGAATCGGTGATAGACGTTTACGGCCAGGGCTACCTGGTCCAGGCCGAGCAGGTCGGTCCGGGGCTGGCTTTTGCCGAGTCGGATTCACCGAATTGGCAGGAGACCATGGAAATGCGGGCGCTCAAGGCGGCCGCGGACCAGCGCGCGGCCATGGCGGTGGAACAGATCGAGGTGGAAGTCGCGCTGCTGGACATCCTGCAGCAGGGTGGCCTGATCTATCCGGTGGAGTCCGTGACGGTTGAGCGGGCGTGGTATTGCACGTTGCCGGCGGGGACCGTGACGGTGCGTGAGGTGCGATAGCGCTCCCGGTTCTGAAGGATGACGCGTCGAGAGACCCTCCTGGCAGCCTCTCCCGTAGAGCTCCCCCTCGACAGAGCGTGCATCTGAAGCTGGACAGCATCGGTTGCGTCGCGCGAGTTTCCTCCTGAGTCCCCCGACGCCACGGAGCCGCTCGCATGCGCACGCCCCTGTACGCCCTCGTTCCCGCCACGCTGATCATCGCGCCGCTCACATTGTCAGCGTTTCAGCGCACACCACCACCGCCCGTGCCCCGGCCACCCGCCTCGGCGACCCAGGGCTCCCTTCCGCCGGTGCGCATGGACTCCGCCGTCTTCGGCGGCCTGCGGTGGCGTGAACTCGGCCCACCGCGCGGCGGGCGATCCGTCGCCGCGGCCGGATCGGTCGCACGCCCTAACGAGTACTGGTTCGGCACCACCGGCGGCGGGGTGCTGAAGACCACCGATGGCGGTCTGAACTGGACGCCGATGAGCGACCGGTTCTTCGGCGGAACCATCGGTGCCATCGCGGTCGACCCCCGCAACCCCGACATCGTCTGGGTCGGCGGAGGCGAGACCTGCATCCGCGGGAACACGGCGCACGGCGACGGTCTGTGGAAGACCACGAATGGCGGCCGGACATGGACCTTCCTCGGCTTCCGCGAGGAACACATCGCCGCGATCGAAATCCATCCCACCGACCCCAACGTGGCCTGGCTGGGGGTGTTCGGGAACCCGTTCCAGGCCTCGGCCAACCGCGGCCTGTTCAAGACGTCCGATGGTGGTCGCACGTTCACGAAGGCGCTGTTCGTGAACGACTCCACGGGTGTCATCGACATCTCCGTTGATCCGTCAAATCCGAACGTGCTGTTCGTTGCGATGTGGCAGGCGTACCGGACGCCCTGGTCGATGTCGTCGGGCGGTGAGCACTCCGGCCTCTACCGGACCTCCGACGGTGGAGCCACCTGGACGAACCTGACTCGGACCGCGCGTGGCCTGCCGCGGGGCGTGACCGGAAAAATCGGCGTCGCGGTGTCACCGGCGAAGCCGAGCCGCGTCTGGGCCCAGATCGAGCACGACTCGGGCGGACTGTACCGGTCGGACGACGGCGGACAGACGTGGGAGTTCCTGAACGGCGACCGTCGCATGCGGCAGCGCGCCTGGTACTACTCGCACGTCTATGCGGACCCGGCCGACTCGAACGTGGTGTACTCCCTGAACGTCGGGTTCTTCAAGTCGCGTGACGGCGGCCGGACCTTCCCGCAGCAGATCAGCGTGCCGCACGGGGACAACCACGATCTGTGGATCGCGCCGAACGATCCCAACCGGATGATCAACGCCAACGACGGCGGCGCAAACGTCTCGCTCAACGGCGGTCAGTCCTGGACCGGCCAGGATTATGGCACGGCGCAGTTCTACCACGTGGACGTCACGACCGACTGGCCGTACCACATCTGCGGCGCACAGCAGGACAACTCCACGCTGTGCGGGCCGAGCCGGAAGGAAGGCGGTGTGAGGATGAGCGACTGGTATGACGGCGGCGGCGGTGAGTCGGGCTACGTCACGCCCAACCCGCGCGATCCGAACATCATTTTCGCGGGCAGCTACGGTGGCCTGCTCACGCGAAAGGACCGGCGCACGGGGTTCGAGCGCAACGTGACGGTTTTCCCCATCAATCCGATGGGGCATTCGTCCGAGGACATCGAGGTCAGGTTCCAGTGGACCTTCCCCATCGTCTTCTCGCGCCACAACCCCAACATGGTGTACGCGGCGGGGTCGAAGGTATTCCGGTCGACCAACGAGGGAGAGAGCTGGACGGCGATCTCACCCGACCTGGCGCGCCGGGACCCGCGCACGATGGGTCCCTCGGGCGGTCCGATCACCAGGGACCAGACCGGAGTGGAGACGTACGCCCTGACCTTCGCGTTCGACGAATCGCCGGTGCAGGCGGGTGTGCTGTGGGCCGGCACCGACGACGGGCTCGTCTGGGTGTCGCGCGACAACGGTGGCAACTGGCAGAACGTGACACCGCCGGACATGGGCGATTTCACGCGCATCTCCATCATTGAGCCGTCCAGTCATTCCGCCGGCGGTGCCTTCATTGCCGCGAACCGGTATCAGCAGGGGGACAAGCAGCCGATCCTGTACAAAACGGCCGACTTCGGACGGACGTGGACGAAGATCGTGGAGGGCATCGCCGCGGACCACTTCGCGCGGGTGATTCGTGAGGATCCCGTTCGGCGCGGACTCCTGTTCGCCGGCACCGAGCGCGGGGTGTACGTGACCTTCGACGAGGGACAGACCTGGCAGCCGATCAACCTCAACCTCCCCATCGTGCCGGTGCACGATCTGCGCATCAAGGACAACGACGTCATCGTCGCGACGCACGGACGCTCGTTCTGGGTGATGGACAACATGTCCGCGCTGCGCGAGGTGTCGCCGGCAATTACGGCGAAATCCGCGCACCTCTTCAAGCCGGTAGACGCCTATCGCGCCAACTTCGGGGGCGGACGGGGTGGTGGCGGCGGCGCGGCGCCGCCGTCGGGCGCCGTGGTGCAGTATTGGCTGAAGGAGCCCGGGCAGAAGGTCACGATGGAGTTCCGGGATGCGCAGGGGGAGGTGATCCAGTCCTTCACCAGCGACCAGGATCCGCAGGTGGCGGCTGACTCGGTTCGTCGCGCGCAGGTCGTGGACTCGCTGGTGCGGAGCGGTGTAGTGCGAGATTCCGCCATGCGAATCGCAGCCGGAGGCGCGGCCGGCGCCGGTGGTGGTGGTCGGGGCGGCGGAGCTCCGCCGCGCGTGGCGAATCGCGCCGGCATGAATACCTTCGCCTGGAACCTGCGCTACCCCGACGCGGTGAGTTTCTCGAACCTGATCATGTGGGCCGCGAGCACCACCGGACCGGTCGCCCCACCGGGGACATACTCGGTGCGAATGACGGTCGGCACCGAGGTCCAGAACCACCCCGTCCGCGTGTTGAAGGACCCGCGTTCCACGGCGAGCGACGCCGACCTGCAGGCGCAATTCAGGCTCCTCATCGCGATCCGCGACAAGGTCTCCGAGGCGAACAACGCGGTGCGGACGGTGCGCAACATGCGCTGGCAGGTTGGGGATCGCACCGACCGGCTGTCAGGTGACCAACGCGCCCAGTTCCAGCGCCTGGCCGGTACGATGATGGACAGCCTGACGTACCGGGAGAACGAGGTGTATCAGACCCGGAATCAGAGCGGCCAGGATCCCCTCAACTACCCGATTCGACTGAACAACAAGATCGCGGCGCTGTCCGGCGTCGTGGGCCGCGGCGAATACCGGCCCACTCGTCAGGCGCAGGACGCGTTCACCAGGCTCTCGGGTGAGCTGGACGGGGAACTCACGGGTGTGAAGGGGACTCTGGACGGCAGCCTGCCGGCACTGAACGCGATCCTGCGTGCCGCCGGGCTTCCGGAACTGAGACCTTCGACAGACGAACCTCCACCTCCGCGACGGCAGATCGCGATGTAAACGGGGTGGCTGCCAAAAACGTGACGCATGCGGCCTGAAACCCGTGACCTTGGGCCCCGCTGACGTGTCATCCCTCGTGTGGGGATCGGACCCTCGAGGGTCCGCGGACATCCTCCCCGGACCCGTCGCCGTTCCCGGAGTTGCGTGACGAAACCAGCCTCGTCGCCCCTCGATCTGTTGCCACGCCTGATGCTGGGCGCGGCACTGGGTGTCATCGGCGTCCTGGCATTGTTCGGCTGGGCGCTGGACGCGCGTGGCCGCCGGGCGTACCTGGCAGACCGGCGCGTGGTACTGACGGCGCGGGCAGCGTGGACCGCGCAACTCCTGCGCGGGGAGATTGCGGTTTTGCGCCGTGATCTGATCCTGGCGTCCCGGCTCCCGATCACGCGTTCGATCGCAAATTCACGGGGCACCGCTCGCGGACCCGGTGAACGGGACGCCGCCGTTCGGCAGCTGGAGGAGACGTTGGTGGCGCTGCTGGACGCCAGTCCCCGCCTGACGACTATCCGTCTGGCTGCGGAGTCCGCCGCCGGGGGCGAGATCGTCCGGGTCGATCGGGTGGGTGACGTGGTACGCGTCGTACCCGCTGACAGCCTGCCGCCGGGCGTAGCGCCCTACGCGGAGGAGACGGCCGGCCGCGAGGTGGGGTCAGTCTTCCTCTCCGGGCTTGAACGGATGGAGTCCGGCGGGTCGGCTGCGACGCCTCCGCGACGGGTGATCAGGGCGGCGACTCCGCTGTTTGCCCGGGACGGCAGCCGCTTCGGGGCGCTCCTCGTCGAGATGGATATCGGGTCGTGGATAGACGAGGCCCTGCGAAATACGCCGGACGGGATGAATGCCTGGATCGCATCGGGCGCAGGCGACGACCTGACCCTGTCCGGTGCCCTCGGCAGTCCGCCTGGCGCCCTTGCGTGGCTGGTGGCTGGCATGGACAGTCGACCGGCCGCCGTACGCGGCACCCGGACGTGGGATTCACTGCCGGCTGCGGATGGCGTGATGTACACGGCTCGTGCGCGCGTCAATATCGATGGCGACTCGGCAGGGCGGGCTTCGCCGGTTCCGTACCTGGTCGTCGCGTACGGCGTATCAGAGACCGTAGTACGTGAGCGACTGGCGCCCGTTCGCCTTGGCACTGTCCTGGGTGCGGCGACGTGGGCCGTGCTCCTGTTGGGGTCGGGGTGGCTCATCGCACGGTGGGCGCTCCGGCCCCTCCGGAACCTGCGGGTAGCCGCCGACCGGATCGGTGCTGGCGAGTATGATGCAGCGCAGGATATTCGGGGCCGTGGTGAGCTGGGGGCGCTTGCCGGTGCCTTTCGCAGCATGGTGTCCCAGATTCGGCGGAGGGAGGAAGAAACCCACCGCGCAGCGGACGCGTTGCGCGACAGCGAACGACGCTTCCGCGAGACGCTCGATGACATGCAGGAGGGCTGCCAGATCATCGGATTCGACTGGCGCTACCTGTATGTCAACGAAAGCGTCGCGCGGCATGGTCGCCGGCGTGCGGAGGAGCTGCTCGGCCGCACGATGATGGAGGCCTATCCGGGAATCGAGCAGTCGCCGGTCTTCGCGGCACTGCGCCGGTGCATGGAGGAACGGATCACGCAGCGGCTGGAAAACGAGTTCGTATATGAGGACGGGACCTCGGCGTGGTTCGACCTCACGGTGCATCCCTCGGCTGAAGGCATCTTCGTCACCTCGTACGAAATCACCGGGCGCAAACGGGCGGCGTTCGATCTCGCCCAGGCCGCCGCGGAGGCGCGTCGGGAGCGGGATCGGGCCGAAGCCATCCTGCAGGTCGTGCCGGATGCCGTGGTCCACGTGGATGCCGGGAGCCGCATTGCCGAGGTGAACGTGCAGGCAGAATCGCTGTTCGGTTACTCGCGTGAGGAACTGATCGGTGAACCGTTCGACGTTCTGGTGCCGGAGCGGCTCCGACCCACCATCGCGAGCCTGCGCGACCAGATGATGCGGGACCCGTCCGTTCTCACGGTCGGCATGGACGATGGCGTCCTGGGACGGCGGAAGGACGGCGGCGAGTTCCGCATCGCCGCGAGCCTGGGCCCGCTGTCTACACCGGAAGGGTGGGCCATTGTCGCCACCGTCAGGGACGTGACGGATCGCTGGCATGCCAATCGCCGGATCCTGAAACAGGTCGAGCACCTGACGATGCTGGACCAGATCACCCGCGCAATTGCCGAGCGTCACGACCTACGCAGCATTTACCAGGTGGTTGCGGGACGTATCGAGACCGATCTGCCGGCAGATCTCTGCTGCGTGTGCCAGTACGATGGTGCGTCGCGCTCGCTGACCGTGCTGTGCACCGGACCCGGCGCGTCGAGTTTCGGCGAGGCGTCGCCGCTGGCGGAACGGGATGTCCTCGAGGTTGTGGAGAACGGTCTCGCCCGCGTCACCAGCGGGCAACTGGTCTACGAGCAACACATCGAGACGATGCCGCTGGCGTTCACGAAACGTCTGTCGGCCGCCGGGCTGTCGTCCCTGGTGATGGCCCCCCTGCGCTCCGAGAGCCGTGTCTTCGGCGCCGTCATTGTGGCACGACGAGACCCCGGCGGATTCAGCAGCGGGGAATGCGAGTTGCTGCGTCAGACTGCCGAGCATGTCGCACTGGCCGCCAACCAGGCGCAGCTGCACGGCGCTCTCCAGGAGGCGTACGACGACCTGCGCCAGTCACAGCAGACGGTGACGCAGCTGGAACGGCTGCGCGCCATGAGTGAAATGGCGAGCGGTGTCGCGCACGACATCAACAACGCACTGTCCCCGGTCCTGCTGTACGCCGAACTGCTTCTTTCACAGGAACCCGATCTGTCCGACCGCGCGCGGGAGTACCTCGGGATGATTCAGCAGTCCATTCGCTCGGTGTCCGAGACGGTGAGCCGGATCCGCGAGTTCTCCCGGCCGCAGGAACGCGGACGCACGCCGGCACCCGTGGACCTGAACGACCTGGTCCAGCGGGCCGTATCGTTTACGCAGGCGCGCTGGGGCGACATCGCCATGCGCGAGGGGAGCACCATCGAGGCGGACCTGGACCTGGCGTCCGACCTCCCGACGGTTCTGGGCGTAGACAATGAAATCCGGGACGCGCTGACCAACCTGATCCTGAATGCCGCGGACGCCCTGCCGAACGGTGGAACCATCGGGCTGCGTACCAGGCGGCTGGGGGAGTCGGTCGGAGGTGAACGTCCTGCGGCGGTCGTTGAAGTCAGCGACACCGGGATCGGCATGGATGAGGACACCGCGCGCCGCTGCCTGGAACCATTCTTCACGACCAAGGGCGAACTCGGGACCGGACTCGGCCTCGCGATGGCCTTCGGTACGATGCAGCGGCATGGCGGACGGATCGACATCACCAGCGCGATTGGAGAGGGCACCACGGTGCGACTGACCTTCCCCGGGGAGTCGGAGGCTGCGCTCGAGTCGGACGAGCCCGGCTCTGCGCTGCGCCCGCCGCAGCAGCTCCGGCTGCTGTTAGTGGACGACGATCCGGTGCTGCTACGTGCTCTCAACGCGGTCCTGAAGATGGATGGTCACGACACGGTCGCGACCGCTGGCGGTGAGGCGGGGCTGGTGGCCTTCAGGCGATCGGTGGAAGAGGGTTCGCCCTTCGACGCGGTCATCACCGACCTGGGAATGCCAAGGGTGGACGGCCGACAGGTGGCAGCGGGTATCAAGACCCTGTCGCCGTCCACGCCCGTCATCCTGCTCACCGGGTGGGGACGACGTTTGTTGGCAGAGAACGACATTCCGGAGCATGTCGACCAGGTTCTCAGCAAGCCGCCCACGCTGGAGGACCTGCGCGGTGCGCTGGCACGCGCGGCTGGCGGACCTCGCGGGGAGCGACGGGCATGAACGGTGAGGGCGTGGTGCGGGTCCTGATCGTGGACGATGATCCGCTTCTGGCGCGCGCGCTGCAGGACAGTCTCCGCGCCTCCAGGTACGACGCCACCGCGTTCACCTCGCCGGTCGAAGCGCTCAAGGCGCTGCGGAGCGCGGCATATGACCTCCTGCTGTCGGACCTCGTGATGCCGCGGATGGGCGGGGTGGAACTTCTCATCGAGGCGTTGAAGATCGACCCGCAGATCGTACCGATCGTCATGACGGGTGGTGGATCGATCGAATCGGCGGTAGCGGCCATGAAGGCCGGCGCCATCGACTACATCCAGAAGCCCATCGACCTGCCGGCCGTGCTGGCTGTGCTGGCGCGGGCGGCCGGGATCCGCCGGCTGCGACTGGAGAACCTGCAGTTGCGGGACACGGTAGCGATTCACGAGCTGAGCCAGGCCATCGCCCACACCCTTGATCAGGGCGAACTGCTCGACAAGATCGTGGATGCGGCGCTCGCGCAGTTCGTTGGCGACGAAGCCTCGATCATGCTGGTGTCGGCCGATGGGGAGTCACTCTACGTGGCGTCCATTCGCGGCGGGTCCCGCGCGAATTTGCTGGGTACGCGCGTCCGCTTCGGTGAGGGCGTCGCGGGGTGGGTGGCCGCCCATGGTGAGCCCATCGAGACGCACGACTCGGTGGCCGACAGCCGGGTGACGTCCGTGCTGGCACGGCGCGACATCAGGTCCTCGCTCTGCCTGCCGATGATCACGCGCGGCAAGCTCATTGGCGTGCTCAACGTGAACTGCACCCGTGAGCGGCGGTCGTTTCCCCTGGGGCAGATCAACGTCGTCAGCATCTTCACCAACGCCGCCGCCGCCAGCATCCGCACCGCGGCGCTTCTGGAGCAGGAGAGGCGAGCAGACGCCCGGTACCGTGAAGTACTCCAGATGGTGGACGAAGCGGTGGTTTCGATCGATTCCGGGTTCCGCATCGTGGTGTTCAACAGCGGAGCGGCCGGGGTCTTCGGATTGTCGCGCGAGGAGGCCCTGGGGAAGGCGTTCGACACGCTCTGGGCGGCGCACATCGAGGAGGTGCACCAGTGGCGGATGCACGCCATGGTGTTTCCCAGCAACGACCTGTCCCTGGACGCCGGTCGTGAACGGCTCATCGGCCGGCGTGCCGACGGGTCGCTGGTGCCGCTCGAGGTGGGCTTGTCACAGTCATCGCTCGAGGGCGAGAACCTGATCACCGCCGTCATGCGCGACGTAACGCACCAGGTGGCGCAGGAGCAGAAGATCACGCGCCTGACGCGGCTCTATGCGACACTCTCTGCCGTCAACTCGGCGACCGTTCGCATGACCAGCACTGGAGATCTGCTGGAGGAGATCTGCCGCATCGCCCACGAGGATGGCGGTTTTCAACTGGCCTGGGTCGGCAGGGTCTCCGGGACGGGAGCGATCGAAACCGTCGCATCAGCCGGCGCCGTCGCATCAGCCGATGCCGGTGCGGGGTCGTCGTTCGGCCCGCACGATCCGGCCACGCCGGTCGGCATGCTGGTCGCCGCGACGCTGCAGCATGGCCGGGTGATCTGGAACAACAACCTGAATCGCGTTGGCACGACCCCCGGCTCCGCCGCGGCCATTCCCTTCGTCGTTGACGGTAACGTGCGGGCCGTGATGGTGCTGAAGGCAGACCTTCCGGGCGCGTTCAGCGATCGCGAGCTGCATCTCCTGCGCGACCTGGCCTCCGACGTGGCCTTTTCGCTGGATCACATCGCCAAGTCGGACGAGCTCGCGTATCTCGCCACACACGACCAGCTCACCGGACTGGCGAACCGGGCATCCTTCCTGGATCGGCTGTCCCACGCCCTGGCGACAGCCCAACGGATCAAGGGATCGCTCGCCGTCGTGGTCAGCGATCTGGAACGCTTCAGCCAGGTGAATCAGACGTTCGGACGGGAAGCCGGCGATGAGGTGCTGCGGCAGCTCGCCGATCGATACCGTGTGGTCGCCCAGGACTCGTACTGTCTGGCACGATTGGGCTCCGACTACTACGCCGGCATCCGCACGGAAAACACCACCACAGCGGAGCTGGCGAAGGGAGTTGGTGAGCGGGTCGGCGTTGCGCTGGCCGCTCCCTTCGTGATCGACGGGCAGACCGTTCACCTGTCCGGGCGCGCCGGAATTGCGACCTTCCCGGGAGACGGGCGCAACGCAGAAACGCTACTCGCCAATGCGGAAACGGCGCTCCGCCGCGCCAAGGCGCAACAGGTCCGTCTGGTCCTGTACACTGCGGACATGAACGCCGCGGTCATCCGGCAGCTGGCGCTGGAGACGCGGCTCAGGCATGCGCTGGAACGCTCGGAACTGGTGCTGCACTACCAGCCCAAGCTGGAGCTGGTCACCGGCCGCATCACCGGCGCGGAAGCATTGCTCCGCTGGCAAGACGGTCAGAGCGGGCTGGTCGCGCCCGGTGAGTTCATCCACGTCCTGGAGGAAACAGGGCTGATTCTCGAGGTGGGCCGCTGGGTCATGAAGGAGGCCGTGCGTGCGGCCATCACCCTGAGCGCGACCGGAACTCACCCCATCCGCGTCGCGGTCAACGTATCGCCGGTCCAGCTTCGTCACGACGATTTTGTCCTGTCGGTGGAGTCCGCGACGCGGGGCGCAGGTGACGGGCAGCACGGGCTCGATGTCGAGATTACCGAGGGCGTCGTCATGCATGACGTCGAGTCCAACATCACCAAACTCAACCAGCTCAGAGAGCTGGGCGTGGGCGTGGCCATCGACGATTTCGGCAGCGGCTACTCCTCCCTCGCGTATCTCGCGCGGCTTCCCGCCGACTCGGTCAAGATCGATCGCTCCTTCGTGAGCACCATGTCGAACGATCCGGACCATACGTCGATCGTGTCGACGGTCATCTCCCTGGCGCACTCACTGCAACGCGTCGTCGTCGCGGAAGGCGTCGAAGAGCACGAGCAGGCACGTCTGCTGCGGCTTCTGCGATGCGATCAGGGCCAGGGCTTCCTCTTCGGGAGGCCGATGCCGCTGAGCGATCTCGAACAGCTGCTGGCGGTCGGCTTACCGCGGAGGAGCCAGGGCGGATTCACGGCCGACTGAAGGCCCGGCCGCGCCGGAGGCGTCGTTCCTGACCACGGCGCGAAACGCCGCCGGCGAAGAATCAATCGGCGAGCGACCGACGGCCCATGTGACGCGGTATTCGAGGGAGATCCCTCGGATGCCGGGTGCGAATGCGGCAAGCTGCCGCCACTCGGCTGAGTCGAGGGCAATCCAGGAGCCTCCGGGGAGCCGCAGCGACACGGAGTCGGGTCCCGGCTGATTCCGTCGCGCCTCCAGCACATAGGGACCGTTGGCAACGATCTCGACGGTTCCAGTCCTGACCGCACCGGGACCGACGCTCGCCAGGATGGCTGCGACGCGCACGCCCGCGACCGGTTCCACGTCAGCCGAGACCCGGATACGGACGCCAGTCTGCGTCTGAGCCAGCACCACGGCGGGAGCGGTGAGGGCCAGGAGTGCCGCGGCCCAAGCCGTTGCGGTGCAACGTTTTGGACTCGCTTCGGTACTCATGCAAGGCGGCATCGTTTTGGTCTCGCCCGGGGTCCCCAACGGGCTCGGCGCTCGGGCTTACCCGGTCTACATAAGCGGGTGCTGTGTCCGCGAGTATGGGCAGGAGGCAGCCCGAGCGCGAGTGTGTCAGGCGGGTTTCTCGACCACTTAGCAGGATGTGTGCCGTCCGCTGTGGTTGGAACGCATCAGTCCGCTGGCGAAGCGTTCGGGGCGTGCCACATGTGGCGTTCGCACCGGACGTTGGATGGACGCACCTCAGAAGCAGGCTTTGTCACAAAGCGATTTTCGGTTGTGGCCAGTCGCCCCTGCACCCCGGAAAGAATTGCCGCGTGACGCCGCCGAAGTTGGCCCGTCAATGCGTCGTATTAGCCCACCCCAATTTTCGCGAACTGGAGAAATCATGCGACACATTTTGATGACCGCTGCCGCGGGCATCATGACCCTGTCCGGTGCGTCCCTCGCCAGCGCGCAGGGCTCCTGCACGGCGAATCCGTGCACGGTGCAGGTAAGCGCGAGTGCGACGGTGAACGAAGTGCTTCGCCTCTCGCTGTCGAGCACCACGTCGAACCTGGGTACTCCGTCCGAGGCGGACTACGACGCGGGTTACAGGGACGCGGGCGGGCCGACCGCGACGGTGAAGTCGAACAGTCCCTGGCATGTGGACGTCGTCGGAGCGGCCGCGAACTTCTCGTACTCCGGGCCGAACGCCGATCCGAACAAGTTCTCGACGGACCTTCAATGGGGCACGTCCGCCGGCACGTATGGACAGAACATGGGCACGTCGGCCCCGCTGTTCAGCGGCGTCACTGGGACGGCCGGCACATCGCAGGCGATCTTCTTCCGCACGCTCTGGAGCTGGGCGTCGGACGTCGCCGGTGCGTACAGCCTTGCCATCAACTTCACGCTCGCCGCGCCGTGATGCGGACGGCACGACAAGTGGACGACGGACGCGCGCCGTGGTGCGCGCTCCGGCGTAACCGGGTCCGCTGGTTGGTGTCGCTGGCCGTAATGCTGGTCACCCACGCGCATCCGGTTGGGGCACAGCTGGCCGTGAACCGGGTGGAGCTGGTCCTGCGGACGCAGGACCTGACTGCCCGCGATGCATTGATCGGTGTCCGGAACGAGTCGAATGGGCCTCAGCAGGCTGTAGTGAAGCTGGAAGACTGGGACCGCGCCCTCGACGGCGCCAACCGATGGTATCCGTACGGCAGCCGCCCGGGTGGCGGCTCGTGCGGAGCGGCGCTTTCCATCTTCCCGCAGTCGATGCGCCTGGATCCGGGAGCGACGCAATCGGTTCGGGTACTTCTCGACGGCGCGAAGGCGCCGGCAGGTGAATGCTGGGCGGCGGCGGTGGTCGAGACGGTGCAATCGGTGGAGCGTGGCAGCCAGCGGGTGGCGTACGTCCTGCGGACCGCGGTGAAGATCTACGTGCAGCCACCGGGGCTCCGCGCGGAGGGAGAGATCGCCGAGCTGAGGCTGGTGTCCGACAGTGCGGACGGCGGGACATCGGCGGGGATCGAGGTGGCGTTCGCCAATACCGGCACACGGCACGTGGTGGCCGGGGGTCTGCTCGAGGTGCGACGCCCGGACAACGCCGTCGTGGCCCGCGTGCCCCTGCCGGACGTCTACGCATTGCCCGGGGCGCGCCAGGCGGTGCGCGTCAGGATGCCGGACCTTCCGCCCGGCAAGTACGTCTTCCTGGCCACGATGGACTACGGCGGCGTCGACATTGCCGCGGCACTGCTCGAACACCAGAAGCGGTGAGCCGTCGCCCGGCGTTCGATCGCATCCTCGCGCTCTTCTGCCTGACGATGGTCCCTGCCGCCGGCGCGCAGAATCTGATCTCCACTAGCGGGGCCTCGCTGTCGGTCGCCGCGCCCGGCGAGACCGATTATGCCGCCGGCGTGTCCGGTCCGACGCAGAGCTATACGGTGGTCACGGCCTGCACCGGAACGGGCTTCTACGGCTGCCGGCTGTTTCTCCAGTACGGTTCCAACCCCCAGGGTCAGCAGCTCGACATGGAGTACGCGATTGTGTCGCTGGGCAAGGGCAGTTGCGAGAACGCCGCCGCGAATCCGGCCGTCTGGTTTCCGGTGCTGCCGACGTCGGTCCTGCTGACCACGCGCAAGAATGCGAAGTGTGTGGCGACGTTTCAGTTCCGCGTCAGCCCGCTTACCTGGGCAGCACACCAGTCCCCGGGCCCGCCCGGGGGTGCGTACCGCCAGCAACTGCGCTTCCAGTTCACCAGGCCCTGACGATGTGGCGCTGTGGGAGACCGATGCAGGTCGTCTGCGTGCTGGCCATGTCGGCGTTCGTCGCGAGCGACGGCAACCCGCAGGACGCCTCGCAGATTCGCGGGACAAAACCGGCGGCCAAGGGGCGCTCCGTTCCACGGGCATCCGCCTCCGGTAGCTCCGCTGCGACACTGGTCTCGCCGGTCGTTCTCCCCTCCACCCGGGACACTGCGTTTGTTATCCCGTCGGCCTCACCAGTACCCAGCGTGGTCAGTATCGCCGTGCCGGCGAGTCTTCCTGCCGCGAGCCGGGTGACCTACACGGTCACCCCACTCATTGAGGGCGCAGTGATCGGCAAGCTGACCGGGGCATTGAACCCGGTGAAGGCGGGAGTGCCGCGATCGATCCTCTTTGCGGCGCGGGCGCCCCGGCCGCTGCCCGCCGGCGAGGTGCAGCTAGCTCTGGTGCGCTTCACGACGAATGCAGCCGCGGTAGAAGTGCCCATCGTGGCTCGTGTGGATCAGGCTCGGGACATCAGGATTGCCCCCGTGACCAGCCTTGGTGTGGTGCGCGCGGGCATGTCATTCACCCTGGGCTTCCGGCTGACGAATCTGGGGAACGCGCCGGACACGGTCAGCGTCCAGGTCGTCGTGCCAGCCGGGTGGCGCGTGCATGATCCCGAATCCGGACGTCCCATTGCCATTTCGATGCACGGCACCGTGGACCGTCGGGTGCAGGTCATCTCGCCGGACAACGCGCAGGGGCAGTCAACGATCGCCCTGGTCGTGCTGGCGAAGGGCCTTCCGGTGGCCGAATCGCGAGTGGACGTGCAGATCCTGGGCGGATCGGTCGTCACCGGTTCGTCGGGACCGACGCTGACCATGACGGCGGCGGCCGCGTCCGGGCCGTGGGGCGCACTGGCGCACGTCGAGACACTGGAACTCAGCGGCCCGTTGTCGGACGACATGACCATCTGGGCGCGGGCGTCGAGCGCCCCCTGGCACCAGGGCGGTTCCGCGTACGCCCTCTCGCGCGCGAACGTCCTTCTTGCGCCGCCCGCGCTCGAGCTGTCTACCGCCACGTGGAAGATCAGTGCCGGCGTGCACGGCACGTCGCTGTCGGAACTCGCCGGCGTCAACCTCGTGGGGAGAGGTGCTACCGTTGCCGTGACGCAACCGGACTGGAACGCCCGGGCCGTTGCGGCGAGCCCCGACGTGGGTCAGCGCCAGGCCACCGGATCCCTGCTCGGTGGGCGGGTCGAGGCGACACCGGGGCGATTTGCGCTCTCGACCGCCGTGGCGAGGCTGCGCGAAACGGGGAACCAGTCCCGCGAGCTCGAGGCCTGGACGCTGGGTGCCCGAGTCAGCGACGTGGTGGGAGGGCAGTGGGCAGGCGAAGTTGGCCGGCGCCGGTTCGACGGGCAAACTGCCCAGGGCTGGAGTACGACGTACTCGCGGCGTACCCGGGACGATCACCTCGATGTGCGATATGTGCTCGCGCCGGGCGGCAGTCGCGCCTTCGCCCGCACGGCGTCGGAACTTGTGGCCAGCGCCAGCCGCCGGCTCGGGCCGGCTGTCAGCGTCACCGGCAGCTACTGGAAATCGGCAGACGAAGGGGCGCAGAGCCTGTCGGGACTGACCATGGGCGGCTGGTCGCTCGGAACACACGCCACGTTAGGTGACGGGGTCATGGGGTCGCTCACGGCGCGGCGGTCCGAGTTCGGCGCGACCACCACCATCGGTGCCTTCGGGAGCGGCGAGCAGGCCCTGGACGCCTCGCTGGAAGGGCGTAGCGGGAACCTCGCGGCGCGCGTCGCGATGACCGCGGCACGTCTGCGTCGGGTGACGACCGTGGGCGACGGCTCGAACGACCGGTTCGTCCAACAGGCGCCCCGCGTGGGTGTTCGCGCGGCCGTCGGCACGGGGCACGAGCGCGGCACCATCAGCCTGACGGGGCAGTATGACCGGTCCGGCGCCGGCATCGGCTTCGCACCGGTGCAGTGGTCGTTTGGACTGGAGGTAGCGCGGGCCATCGTGCCCGGCGCGGGAGACATCCTGCGACTCAACGCCGCGGCGGAGCGCATCGGCGGCATCGCGGCCGGCGCGCACCAGCTCACACTCCGCGTCGGGCTGGAGGCCGACCTGCCGCTGGAGACTTCCCTCAGGGTGAGCGCCGAGCGAAACCCGTGGATCATGCCCGAGGCGGACCCCGGAAGCTGGATGTATGTGGTCGGGGTGTCACGTGCCGTACGATTGCCGCGACTGTCGCATCGCGCGACGCGTGGCCAGGTCTTCCGCGACCTGAACGGGAACGACCAGCGCGATGCGGGCGAGCCCGGCTTTCACGGCGTGCTCCTGCGTCGCGGTGCCCACGTCGCGATGACGGATGCCGGGGGACGATTCTCGCTCGGCGGCGACGAGCGCCAGTCGTACGAGATCGATGCGCGCTCACTGCCGGTCGGATGGCTCGTCCCATCCACAGTGGTTGCTCCAGGTACGCACCGGATCGGCGTCCTGTCGGTATCGCCGCTTCTGGTGGATCTGGCGCTCGACGAGGCCGACTCGCTCAGCGCGCGTTCGGTCGACCTGGCACAGCTGGTTGTCATCGCGCGGGATTCGGCGGGCCGCGAGTGGCTGGCTCGCCGGTCGTCGCGGACCCAGGCAATCTTCGACGCCTTGCCGCCCGGCCGATACACCATTGAAGTGGACGCCACGGCTGCGCGCGAGCCCCTGCGAATCGTGGGCGATGTCCCGCAAGTCAGCGTGTCCGACGGCCGGAAGCTGCCCCCGCTGAGGATTGTGCTCCGTCCCCGGGCGCTGCGGTTTTCCACGCCCAGGCCCGGCCGTCCATGAACCGTCCGGTCCTGCGGTGGCGCATGGTAGCGCTGTCGGTGGCCGTTGGTGCCGCCGGCGCGTGCACCAGTCCCACATCCACCTGCCAGGAGGCGAACGGCGTCATGGGTACGTGGGCGTACGACGCTACGCAGGAGTCGCCCCTCCCGGGCAGCCTGAGCGGGTCGCTGGTGATCTCCTCGCAGCACTGCACCGATTTCCAGGGGGCCCTGGACGTGGTGGAGGTGCTGGCGACGGGCGAGACACGCCGCCTCGTGGGACCGGTGTCCGGAACCCTGGTCGATGCGACCGTGGCGCGTTTCGAGGTGTCGTTAGGTGGCGTCGGCCGCGATCACCTGGCGCGCATCGCCAGGGATTCGCTGGCCGGTTCATGGGTGGAGTCCGCCGGCCCGGCGCCCGGAACCGGCCGCTTCGGCGGACGGCGTCGGTGACCGCGCGCTGGAGGTCCCATCGCGGAGACTCGCGCTGCTTCCTGGCGCTGCTGATCGCGATCGGGGTTGCCCATCCGGCGCAGGCGCAGCTCGGATGTTCGGGGAGCATCTGCACAATGGAGATCACCATGCCGGTGAACGACGTCCTGCGCATCAGCCTCAGCACCACCGGCGTCGGATTGGGCACGCCGATCGAATCGGACTACAGCGTGGGGTATCGCGACGTATCCGGGGCAGCGGTCACGGCGATGGTGCAGGCGAACCGGGCCTTTCAGGTTCAGGTGGTCGGTGGGAACAGCGTCTTCACCTATGCCGGCCCCCATCCCGATCCTCTGAAAGTGGCGTCGGATCTGCGCTGGGCGACATCGCAGCCGGGACTGTCGGGCGCGAGTAATCACATGGGTGCGTCGGGGGTGCTGATGAACCAGGGAGCAAGCGCCGGCGCGCAAGCGTCCCTTTACCTGCGAACACTGTGGGACTTCACTGGCGACCTCCCGGGGACCTATTCGATGCCGATCCGCTTCACGCTGTCCGCTCCCTGAGGGGTGGCCGCGGGACGGATCTCACGGGACCGCGTCAGATCCTCCAGGAACATCGCTTCGGCCTGCGCTCCGAGCTCGGGATCCTCGATCACTGCATCCAGCTCGTAGCAGATCGCCACGCCCATGGGATTGAAGTCGGTGGAGCCGACGCGAACCCATCGTCCATCGACGACGCTGGTTTTGGCGTGCATCATCTCGCCGCGCCACTCCCAGATCCGCACCCCGTTCCGCAGCAACCGGTGGTAGGATCGGGTCATCAATCCCCGCAGCCAGAAGTGATCGTACCGGCTGGGCACGAGGATCCGTACGTCCACTCCGTCCCGGGCGGCGCCCGCCAGGGCCTCGATCTCCGATGACGAGGGCGAGAAGTAGGCGCTGGCGATGTAGATCGAGCGCTGCGCGGCGACGGCCTGGATCTGCATGGATCGCGAGACGCGAAACCGGCCCGGTTCTCCTTCGATGATGCCGACCAGGCTCGGCGGATGCAGTCGGGTGTTGAGGAAGGAGGAGCGTGGTGGTCGCACCTGTCGTGGACGGGGACCAACGCGGCCGTGAGCGCGCTCCCACATCCGCTCGAAGGCCTCAAGCAGATACTGGGCCGCATCCCCGTCGAGCTGCACGGCGGTATCACGCCAGGGAGAACTCCGCCGCCGGATCACGCCGTACTGCCTCCACTCCGTACCGATCCCGATACCGCCGGTGACGCCGGAGCGTCCGTCAACGACGAGCACCTTGCGGTGATCGCGGGGGATCAGTCCGAGCCAGGCCCGGAACCCCAGCGGACTGAAGAAGCGCACGTCCACGCCCTGGCGCTGCATCTGGCGGAAAAAGGAGCGGGGCGTCGGCAGCCGCCCGAACCAGTCGATGAGACATCGCACCTGAACGCCGCGCCGGGCGGCCGCCACGAAGGCTTCGGCGAATCGCTGGCCAACCTCGTCGCGCCGGAAGATGTAGCCCTCGAACTCGACGCTGGTCGTCGCGCCTTCGATCAGCGCGAGCATGGCGTCGAACGTATTGGCGCCGTCGCGCAGCAGCGTCACCTTGTTGCCGCAGGACACGTCCGCGGCGGCGATGCGCCAGAGCGCGCGCGAGAACGACGGACGTGGTCCATCGAGCGCGAGGCGGCTCTCCGCCAGGGTCTGCCGGTTCCCGGTCAACATCTCCACATCTGAACGATAGAAGGTCGCCGGTCGCCGGTCACAGGCCTCCGGTGGACCTTCGACCTGTGACCCGGGACCCGAGGTCAGTATTTTGGGCCATGCTCAACATCGACCTGACCGGCCGTCGGGCGCTCGTCGCGGGCGTGGCCGACGATCACGGATTCGGCTGGGGGATCGCGAAATCACTCGTGGAGGCTGGGGCCACGGTCTGCATCGCGACCTGGCCGCCCGCCCTCAATATCCTCCGGACCATGCTGGAGCGGGGGAAGCTGGACGACTCGCGCGGGCTGTCCAACGGCGGGATGCTGGAGTTCGAGCGGATCTACGCGCTGGATGCCGCATTCGACACCCTCGACGAGGCGCCCGACGAAATCCGTGAGAGCAAGCGCTACAGGGATACCGGCGACTTCTCGATAGACGGCCTGGCGAAGGCCGTCGCGGCGGACTTCGGGTCCGGTGGCCTGGACATCCTGGTTCACTCGCTGGCCAACGGGCCCGAGGTCAGGAAGGCGCTGCTGGACACCACGCGCGCGGGCTACATGACGGCGGTGGGCGTGAGCGCGTACTCGATGGTTTCGCTGCTTCAGCGCCTCGGTCCACTGGTGCGGCGGGGCGGAGCCACTGTGTCGCTCACGTACCTGGCCAGTGAGCGCGCCGTGCCGTTCTACGGTGGGGGGATGTCGTCCGCCAAGGCCGCCCTGGAAAGCGATACGCGCATGCTGGCCTTCGAGGCGGGACGAAGGTGGGGCGTTCGAGTGAATACGATTTCCGCCGGGCCCTACGCCTCGCGGGCGGCGAGCGCTATCGGCGTCGTGGATCAGCTGGTCACCTTCTGCGCGGCGAATTCGCCGCTCCCCGAGCCCCTGAGGGCGGCCGAGGTCGGCAACGCGGCGGCCTTCCTCTGCAGCGATTTGGCGTCGGGCATCACGGGGGCGACGGTCTACGTCGACAAGGGCTACCACGCCATGGGCATCGCGGTGGCGGGCCCGGTGCCCTCGCGGGAGTCCTAACGCCTGCGTCCAGTGTCCGGCACGAAACGGAATTCGTGCTGGACCACCTGGTGCACCGGGTAACCGCCGCGCAGCGCCGGCATGTAGACGGCCGTTTCTAGCGCCTGCCGGACGGTCTCGACGAAGGCCGGGTGCGTGGCGAACACCACGCTCAATCGCTCGACATCCACCTCACCCGTCGGGGCCACGATGAACTCCACCATCACCGAGCCGCTCACCAGCGCCTCCAGGAGCGGGTCGGGATAGATTGGTCGCACCGGCCGGGTGGAGTCCTGCCGGGCAGTGACGTCCACCTGTGCGGCAGTGTAGATCTGGCGAGACTCCACCAGCGTCGCCAGCTCCGCTGCGGGCGAGACATTCGTCGTCGCGCGCCTGGGGGCAGAGCGCTGCCCTTCGCGCGACCAGATCACGATGGCGCCGCACGTCCTCGGTCCGATCCCCGGGGCGCCGGTGAACCGCGCTGGTACGATCGATCCTGGATATATCTCGACCGCTTCGATGGAGCCCGGCGTCAGCCCATCGAGGTCGAACTCGCCGGACGAAAGCGGCGCCCCGTCCAGCCACGTAAGGGGTGCGCAGCGGGCGTTGCGGAAGCGAACCTGGTTCCGGATGATTCCCTGGGAGGGTCGGATTGATACACCGGGGATCGTCCGCAGCATGTCCGTGAGGTAGCTCGGGTTTCGCTTCTCGATGTCCTCGCGCGTGAAGAAACGTCCGCCGCCCGCGTCACGCCGCTGGTAGAATTCACGCCGCCATCCGGTGAGTTCCGCACGACCGCTCACCACCACGGGCGAGAGTTGCAGTGCGATGCGCGCGAGCGTGACCTCCAGTGGCACGGTCTTTCCCGCGAGGACCATGAGATCGAGGGTGTCCGGCTGAAACCCGAGCCTGCGGAACCGCATGGCCAGCATGCCGGGTCGCACCTTCGCCAGGTGGAACTGGCCGCTGTCGTCCGTTTCGACCCTGAGTGACGATCCCGGAAGAGTGATCCGGACCCCGATCAGGGCCTGTCCGGTGGAGTCGCGTACCGTCCCCTTGATGCCACCGGTGCCCATGTAGCCCTCCTGCGCACCGGCTTGCACCCCGATGCATGCCAACACCACGCCGGCAGCCAATCCTGTGAGCAATCGTCGACGCGAGGACCTGGCGGTGGGCATGGGATCGGATAGGAGCGGCAGACGAGAAACGGGTGCGGGAACAACAGTACAGTATGCGCGCGGGAAAGTTCAGCGAAAGAGGAAGGGTCAGGCCGAATTCCGAAGGTGGTGGGGAGCGGGCTGGCCGGGGTGACCCGTTTGGTGGGA
>DASWGU010000078.1:0-29457 GCA_036393555.1 Gemmatimonadaceae bacterium | reverse complement strand
CCTCACTCCTCACTCCTCACTCCTCACTCCTCACTCCTCACTCCTCACTCCTCACTCCTCACTCCTCACTCCTCACTCCTCACTCCTCACTCCTCACTCCTCACTCCTCACTCCGTCGCCGATTCTGCCGCATGTGGCGTGTGGATGTGGACCATGACCGGGAGCGTTCCGATGAAACCCGTTCCGAGTTCGTTCGCGATCTTCCTGGCCGCGGCGCTGGTCGCCACGACGCTCGCAGCGCCGGCTCCAGTCGAGTCGCAGCAATCACCGTACGAAACGACTCGCATTGCCGACGGGATCTACCGGTTCCGGTGGCAGAGTCACAACACGATGTTCGTCGTGACGTCGCAGGGCGTCATTGCGTTCGATCCGATCTCGTCGCAGGCAGCGACGACGTACGCCAGCGAGATCAAACGGGTTGCACCGGGCATTCCGCTCCTGGCCATCGTCTACAGCCACAGCGACGCCGACCACGCCACCGGCGCGCCGTCGCTGATTGCCGGAATGGGACAGCAGGATGTATCAATCTTCGCGCACGAAGCAGCGGTTACTCCAATCCGGCGCGCCGCAAGCGCCGACCTCCCTGTGCCGAACCGCACCTTTGCGGAGCGCGTCGGGCTCGATCTCGGAGGGACGCGTATCGAGCTGCATTATCTCGGGCGCAGTCACACAGATAACCTGATCGTGGGTTTCGTTCCGGCCGCCGGCGTCGTGTTCGCCGTCGACTTCGTCAGCAACGACCGCGTGGGCTTCCAGCAGCTCCCGGGCTATTACTTCCCCGATCTGTTCGGCGCGATCACCGGCCTGCTCGACCTTCCATTCACGACGGTGATCTTCGGACATGGACCGGACGGCGATCGTCCGTCCATCCAGCGACAGCTCGCGTACTACGATGATCTGCGAGCCGCCGTGCGGCGCGCTATCGATCAGGGACTCACCGAGGAGCAGGCGGCCGCCCAGGTGCGGCTTCCCGCGTATGCGTCGTGGGGGCAGTACGACGCCTGGTTCCCGATGAACGTGCGGGCGATGTATCGCGGTTGCGCGGTGGCTGACAGTCAGCAGCGCACATGCCGGTAGCAGTTATGGGAGCTTTTTCCGCCGTGCCAGTCTGGCAAACAGTGCCTAAGCTGTATTGACAGCATTATATACAGCCTATATACTGTGATACAGTCAGTCAATTCAGACTATACTCTATCGAGCAAAATGGGACGCCCGGTTTTCTCTGCCGACATGGCGGCGCTCAAAAGGCGTCAAATCGATGAGCGCCTTGCTATTGTGTCGGTTCCGGAGCGCCCCAATGAAGGCTGGATCCGCTCCATCAGGCTGGCGCTGGGAATGACAGCCGCCCAGCTCGGGAATCGAATGCGTATTTCAGCACAGTCGGTGACCGATATGGAACAGCGCGAAAGGACCGGCCGAGTCACGATCGCGAGGCTCGAGCTGGCCGCGAAGGCACTCAATTGTGAACTGAAAACCGTCATCATTCCGCGGGTCTCGCTCGATAAGACAGTGCAGGACCAGGCTGACTTGAAGGCACGGTCGCAGAAGGACGAGGTCACGCACACGATGCGTCTCGAAGCTCAGTCCGAGGGCGTCGATGATGCGTTGGCGCTCTCGCGCGCTCGCGAGGCGTGGCTGACCCGGGATCTGGCGCGCCTCTGGGACTAGCGTGACAGGCGTCGGGCCACCGGTCGACGGCGGCACACCGCTGGACGACGAGGACAAGGACGGATTGATCCCCGGTCACATCCTCACGAGGAGCGAACTGAATCAGTGGGAGGCGTTGAACATTGCGCAGGCGAATCAGTGGCTCGGGCGGCGGCGTTCATCGAACGTGTTGAGCGTGGAGTTCCTCCGGGAGCTCCATCGACGACTGTTCGGCCGGACGTGGAAGTGGGCCGGCACGTACCGTCGATCGGAGAAGAACGTATCGCCGTATCACTGGGCCACGGTGCCGCAGCTTGTGCAGGACCTGATCCACAACACCGGCGCTCAGCTCGCGGCGGGCTCCGGTGCGCCAGGTGAGATCGACGAGATTACGATACGCTTCCACCATCAGCTAGTGCGGATTCATCCGTGGCCTAACGGTAACGGCCGGCATGCGCGACTGGCCACCGACGAGCTGCTGAAGCAACTGCGACGACCGCGTTTCAGCTGGGGTGGCGGGCGCGATCTCGAGACCGCGGACAATGCGCGCGTGGACTACATCGCCGCATTGCGCCATGCAGACGCGGGTGACTTCAGTCTGCTCCGTGCGTTCGTGCGGAGCTGATCATCCGTGGGACGGCGTGCATTTCCACGCTTTCGTTCACGCGGAGCCGCGAAGGCGCGGAGGGCTGAATGCCGTTGACTATCCGGCCCCTCGCGCTCACGACCGCGAGGGTGCAACTCCATGGGTGGGCATCGAGTCCAACATTCTTTTCCATCCGCGCTCTCTGTTCGGAAGTGGACGTCTTCTGTCTCGCAACAGCCAGAACGGTCGCTTCCAGTGGAGAACGCCCCGCGGTCCCATCACTGACCGGGGTCAGCGCGAGATACCAGCCGACGAGAGCGGACGCCATGTCCCTGTAATGCCTATCCGCTCGATTCAATCCCCTGCGCCCCGACCGCTGTCTGAACGGGTATCCGTTGAACTGCCACGGGAGCCCCGCTACCTGCAATCCAGAGGGATCATGCGTCTGTCCTTCGGAGTCCTCACCACGATTCTCGCCGCCAGCGTCGCCGGGGCACAGGACCCGATCGCGGCACTCCGCAACGAGTCCCAACCCGGCGTCGTCCTCCTTGGCGTGTTTCATTTCCAGGACGCCGGGCTGGACGCCTACAAGCCGGCGTTCCCCTTCGACATCCGTTCCGCGCAGCGTCAGGCAGAACTGGAGGATGTCCTCGCACGACTGGCTGCGTGGCGGCCGACGCGCATTGCTATCGAATCCCTCCCGGAGCGGCAGCCGCGCCTCGACTCGCTCTTCATGCGCTATCCCGGCGGTGGGCTCGATACGCTGGCGAGCGAGATCTATCAGATCGGTTTCCGCCTGGCGAAACGGCTCGGCCTCGGCGGCGTGCACGCGGTTGACGCGCCGGGCCGTCGCCTGGACTCGGCCATGACGGAAGCCGAGTGGAACCGTCGATCGGCCGGTCAGCGGCGCGCTTCGCTCGCGATGACGAACTGGACTGCGCGATTCACGGCGCTGTACCGATCGGATGACTCGCTGAAGACGGTGCGCTCTTTGCGCGAATCGCTGCTCCACGCCAATTCGACGGAGCGGCTGACCGCCGGTCACGGACACTACCTCGTGGGGACCATCCTCAACGGTGAGCCCGGCGACTACCTCGGTGCGGACGGATTCGTCAGCGGGTGGTACAATCGCAACCTCCGGATCTACAGCAACGTAGTGCGCCTCATCCGATCGCCCGAGGAGCGTGTCCTGGTGATTTTCGGCGCAGGGCACATGCCGATCCTGCGACATCTCTTCCAGGCAACGCCCGTCGCTACCCTGGTGGAGGTGCGCGAGATCCTGCGCTGAGCGAGGGGGCGCCGGCCCGCCTGCTGAGGACACCGAGCGAGCCGGTCCGGGCGAGGAAGTCTGGCTGAGGTTTTGCCGTAGTCACCGTGCGCACGGGACTGCGCCGCAGCCCGCCCGCCGAGGCAACCGTGCCCCGATCGACCGGTGTCCAATCGACCAGTTTGATCCTCCAGCAGGATGACGCCATGCAAAGGTCGCTCCGCGGCGCGCTCCTCCTTGCCGCCACGCCCGCTCTCCTGTCCCCGACCCAGGATCAGCTGCTGGACCTCCAGGGTCCGGTGTTCAGCATCGAGGAAGATCTGCACCTGGTGAATGGCGGCGCCGTTCTCTCCGATGGCCGCGTGATCGTGGCGAATTCAGGCAGCAGTGAAGTGCGCATGCACTCGAGTGACGGGACACTGATTCGCAGAATCGGGCGCCCCGGTGCGGGGCCGGGAGAATTCAGGACGGTCAGCGGCCTGATTGCAGGTCCTCGTGACAGCATTTTCGTCTTCGACTGGCAGCTTCGCCGGATCAGCGTGTTCTCTCCACGCGGGGAGTACGCTCGGACGATCACAACCGCGCACCTGGGTTCCGGTCTGGCTATCCCGTACCTCATCGGGTTCTTCGACCCGACCAGTCTCCTGATCGCCCTAAGGGCGTCCGCTGATCCCAACGCCCCGCCGGGCATTCAGCGGCCTCCAGCGACTTACATTATCGTCAACAGACAGGCAGCCGTGGTCGATACCTTTGCGACGCTGCCTGACGCGGAGCGATGGGTACGCTATCGGAATCAGTCGCTCCGGACGGCGCCTGTCCCGTTCGGCAAGGGGACTTCGGTGGCGGTGAGTTCGTCTTTTGCCGTTGTCGCGGATCAAGGCACACCTGCGGTACGAGTGCTTGATCGGCAGGGGCGGCCAACAAGAACGATCCAGCCGCCCTGGGGTCCAGCGCCGGTTCGTGAACGCGACGTTGAGCGGTACAAGGAGTGGCGCATGGCGACTGTTCCGGAGATTGCGCGACCTGCGGAGGCGCGAACACTCGCAGAGATTCCGATTCCGTCCAGCCGACCGGGGTTCGGACGAGTGCACGCTTCCAGGACCGGCGAGATTCTGCTGGAGCGCTTTCACGCCTTTCCGCAGGAACCCGGTGAGGCTGTGGTGTTTTCAGCGGACGGCCGACAGTATCTGCACCTGCGGATCCCTGCTGGGCTTGAAATCCTGTGGATCGGCCAGGGTCTTGTCCTCACGCTGAGGCGAGATGAGTTGGACGTGGAATCTGTACAAGTCTACAGGATTCCCGGCTTCCGATAGCTGCGCCGAGGTCGGAGAACGTCACGTCCCCTCCGTGCTCTGTGTCCACCGTGGTTCAAGGTCCTCTGGCTAGAGGCCCGGGCGGTCCACTGTACTCCTGATCGCACGCGTGGAGACATCGCCTGCCTTCCGCGTGCTGGACCGGACGCTCCTGTTCGGCCGGTCCGCGTACAGTTGCTCCCTTCCTGGTGCCCCTTCAATGACGTCAGCCCCGACGGACAACGCTTCCCGATGACGCGGCGTCTCGGGCAGACGCCGGAGCAACTGATGCTGGTGTTGAACTGGTACGAGGAACTCAAGGCGGCGGCGCGGCGATGAACTCCAGGGCGACGGTGCACATCCCATGACTCGGCCGCCCACACCGCAGGTGGCTGCAACCGGGAATGGAATGCGCACCATGATGGCGGTGGTGCTCCGGCCACCTAGATTTGTCTCATGATCATCATCGGACTGACTGGCAGGAATGCGGGCGGCAAGACGACGGCCGGCGAGGTGCTCGCCACGCGGGGATTCTCCTACCTGTCGCTCTCCGACGTCATCCGTGAGGAAGCGAAGAAACGGGGTTTGGCGGATGTGCGGGAGAATTTGACTGCCCTGGGGAACGAGCTGCGCGAGCGCCACGGTCCTGGCGCGCTGGCAGAGCTGACCGTCGCTCGAATGCAGCCGGACCGGAACTACGCGGTGGACAGCATCCGTCACCCGGCCGAAGTCATCGCGCTGAAGAAGGCGGGGTCATTCTCGCTCTTCCACATCTTCGCCCCGCTGGAAGCACGCTTCGAGCGCTCGCTGGCCCGTGATCGCGCGGGCGACGCGCGGACCCTGCAGGACTTCATCCGCCAGGAGGAGCGGGAGTTTGCCAGCAGCAACGCCGCCGCCCAGCAGCTCCTGGAAACGGAACGGCTGGCCAACCGCGTCATCGAGAACAACGGCACGCTGGAGGAGTTCTCGACGCAACTGGCGACGGCGCTGCGCGAACTGGAGGTCTCGTTCTCCCGGCCGTCGTGGGACCAGTACTTCATGGACATCGCCCGGCAGGTGGCCGCGCGCAGTAACTGCATGAAGCGCCAGGTGGCGTCGGTGATCGTGTCCGACCGGCGGATCATCAGCACGGGCTACAACGGCACGCCGCGGGGCGTGAAGAACTGCAACGAGGGGGGATGCCCGCGCTGCAACGGCTTCAGCGAGAGCGGCAGGAACCTGGAGGAGTGCCTCTGTTCGCATGGTGAGGAGAACGCCATCGTCCAGGCGTCGTACCACGGCATCGCCATCAAGGATGCCACGCTGTACACCACGTACTCGCCGTGCCTGCTGTGCAGCAAGATGATCATCAACGCGGGCATACGCCGAGTCGTCTACAATGAGGCGTATCCGCTGAACGACACCGCCACGCGGATGCTGATTGAGGCCGGCGTGGACCTCGTGAGGCTGAAGGTGTGACCGCCGACGGCCTCGGTCTGATTGCCGTGCGCGTGGGCCGACGATCGTCAGCCACTCAGCGAACACGTGAGCCCCATCGCATCGGGCGCGAGCTGGGAGTCATCGCGATGCACCTCGTCGCGAACCCGAAGGGAGTCCTTGCTCAGGCACGCTGCCACCTCCGGCCCCTCCCCGCATTGCTCCCGGTGCTCACCGATCCCGGTGGATGGACGCGCGAGCTGCGCCACGTCACTGCATTCCGGGACGCGCTCTCGGCCGCTGAACGCAACGCGGTCTACTGCGACCCTGCCGTGGCAGGTCTCGATGATCGCGTTCGCGGCGCGGTGCTGGCCCGGACTCGATCCTGAACGTGCCCGTGATCCCCGAGCGCCTCACCGCCGCCCTGGCCGACCGCTACCGGATCGAGCGCGCGCTCGGGCAGGGCGGCATGGCGACGGTCTACCTCGCCTATGACCTGAAGCATGATCGCAAGGTCGCGCTCAAGGTCCTGAAGCCGGAACTCGCCGCCGTGCTGGGCGCCGAGCGGTTCGTGGTGGAGATCAAGACGACCGCGGGCCTCAGCCATCCCCATATCCTGCCCCTGTTCGATTCCGGAACGGCGGACGGCTTCCTCTACTACGTGATGCCGTTCGTCGACGGCGAGACCCTGCGCGACAAGCTGAACCGGGAGACCCAGCTCGGCATCGACGAAGCGGTCAGGATTGCGACCGAGGTGGCGGACGCGCTCGACTACGCGCACCAGCACGGTGTGATCCACCGCGACATCAAGCCGGAGAACATCCTGATCCAGAACGGCCGTCCCATGGTGGCAGACTTCGGGATTGCGCTGGCCGTGAGCGCCGCGGCCGGCGGCCGGATGACGGAGACCGGGCTCTCGTTAGGGACGCCGCATTACATGAGCCCGGAACAGGCCACCGCCGACAGGGAGATTTCGGCGCGCAGCGACGTCTACTCGCTGGCGAGTGTGCTGTACGAAATGCTGGCCGGCCAGCCGCCGCACGTGGGTGGATCTGCCCAGCAGATCATCATGCGGATTGTCACCGATACGCCGCGTCTGGTGACGGAGCTTCGCAAATCCGTGCCGCCGAACGTCGCCGCCGCGGTAGCCCAGGCGCTGGAGAAACTGCCGGCGGATCGCTTCGAGAGCTCCGCCGCGTTTGCGCGCGCGCTCGCCGACCGGGCCTTCCGCGCCCACGCTGCCGGGGAGACGGCTTCCGGTCAACGGCAGGTTGGGCTCGCGTGGAAACGGGTGGCGGCAGCGCTCACCGTTGTGGCTGCGGGGCTGGGCACCCTGGCCGGCTGGGCGCTGTGGCGCCCGGATCCCGACCCCCGGGACGTCGGCCTGCCGCCTAACGCTCCGATGCAGATGGCGGGCCAGTTCCGCAACTACGCGGTCGCGCGCGACGGTTCCTTCCTCCTGTACCTGGCCCGGGTGGGTGAAACGACCCAGTTATGGTACCGCAGCCTGCGCGGAACCGTGGCGTATCCGATTCCCGGCACCGAGGGCGCGGGCGGCACACCACGGCTCTCGCCGGACGGGACGCGCGTGGTCTTCCAGGCGGCCGGGGAGATGAAGCTGGCCACGCTCGGCGGGGGCGCCGTCACGACCATTGGCCGGTCACAGGATCCCCAGGGTGGCGAGTGGCTCGCCGATGGACGCCTGTTTTTCGGCGAAAACGATGGCCGCCTCCTCCGATGGATCGATCCCGGAGCCGGGTCGGTACGGGAACTCGGCATCATCTACTGCCTCCACCCACAGTTGATCGGAAACGACCGGGTGCTGTGCGGAGGTGGGGCCGACAAGTTCGCGGCGGTGATCTCCCTGGACCGGCCAGGCCAGAAAGTGCCCCTCCGACCGGCACGGAGCACGGGGGAGTCGGGATTGACCGTGCTGGTGGGCTCGCACTTCCGCCTCGTCGACGGCCGCTACCTCGTGTACATGTCAATCGACGGTACGCTGATGGGCACCCGGATCGAGGACAGCGATTCCCTCACCGTCGGGCGTTCTGTCCCGCTTGTGCCGATGGTGCGACGAAGCGGCTACTCCGGCGTCGGTCAGTTTGACATCGCCGACGATGGAACGCTGACCTACGTCCCCGGCGTCAACGCCGACATCGGCCGATTGGTGCGCGTGACCCGCGACGGCCGGCTCGTGCCGCTGCCCGTGGAGGAGGCCGCCTATCTTCGTTATGCGCCGAGTCCCGACGGGCGACGGCTGGCTGCCGTGGCGGAAGGTCTCAGGCATCAGGAACTCAAGGTCTTCGACCTGGAGGGCGGTACTCAGGAGACGCTCGACACCGCCTTCTCCATCGGCGCCCCGGCGTGGAGCCCGGATGGCAGCGCGCTCGCCTATCGGAAAAGTGAGGATCCTGGCGAGGAGTCCGTGCTCCTGCGGCGGCTCGACTCTCCCGACCGGCCGCTGTCGCTGCTGTCGAATCGCCCACCGCTCCTGACGCAGGTGTCATCCTGGCTCGCAGCGGACGCTCTCCTGGTCGGGGCCTCGTTGCCACAGGCGGGGGCCGTGATCGTCGATCCGACCCGCACGCCGGCGACCGTCACACCCGTGGGCGTCCGCGCCCTCTTCGTCTCCATCTCACCCGACCGACGGTGGATTGCGTACCAGAACCTCGGCGTGACGGGCGTGCATCTGCAGCCTTGGCCCGCGCTCGACCGGCGATACCTGGTCGATGCGGAAGGCACGGAACCGCGCTGGGCGTCCAATACGGAACTGGTGTACCTGTCGCAATATCGCGCGGCGGGTCTCATCGCTGCGTCATTGTACCGGACGCGGATCGACCCTGACGCGAGTTCGCCTGTCGGGAGCCGGGAGTTGCTGGTCAGGGATCCACGCTTCGCGGATACCCCCGGGTGGTCGCTCGCACTGACGTCCAGCGGAGAACTGATCTACCTCCAATCGCCGTCGGAGAACCTCGGGTTCTACCTGCGGGTGATTCCGGGCTGGGTGGGTCGGATGAAGCGCGCCGTGGACTCGGCCAACCGATGACTTCCATCATGGACCGGCACTCGGCCGCGCTCGCAGGCGGGCCGCGGCAGCCTTGTAGCTGGCCGCCGATGGCATCTTTGGTAATCATGTCGCTGGATGTGCGGATCCCACTGCAGTGTTGCGGGCTGACTGAGAGGAACCGAGGTCGGCGTTCAGAGTTCCGCCCCGCGTCGGGTACCTGTCCTGCGTGATGACTGGTCCTACCGCCGTGTCGCCCGCTTGATGGCCGCCCGGGATCGCGGCCTTGGCGCACTCGGGATGGCCTGCTTCACGAATGCGAGGACCCTGGTACGCACCTGGTAGTAGATCGCCATCGCGTGTTCCGAACCCGGCACGATCTCTGCGGCGACGTGCCCGAGACCGTTCCGCCAGGTACGGGCGTTGTTGGCGCCGTCGAACGGATCCTCCTCCGAGGACGTGAGCAGCACTGGTATGTTGAGCGTCTGACAGTTCGCGCGGATGCGGTCCATGGCGTCCGGCGAATGAACCCCCGCGCCGGCCGCGCCGAAGGTGACCACGGCGCGTAACGCGCCGGCCAGGCGAGGTGCAGCGAGCAGGACCCCGGTGCCGCCGACGCTCGACCCGACGAGCAGGAGCCGCGTCGGGTCGATGAAGTTCTGGAATAGCCCCCACGAGGCCATCCGCACGATGTCGTCGGCGATGTGAGGAAACCCGACTGCACTCGCGCTGGCCATGAAGGCGGCGCCGAAGGCCTCCATGGTCGGCTCCGCCGGCGACGGCGCCACGCGCGCTCCAGTCGGGGTCCAGGTCGACTCACCCTGTCCCCGCATGTCGAATGCGAGCGTGGCCATGCCGATGGCGTGCAGATCGGCGCACAAGGGGGCGTAACTGTCTCGCGTGGTGGGATACTGGTGCGCCATGACGGCGAGCGGGTAGCGCGATCCAGTGCGGCCGTGCGGGTAGACGAGATGTCCCCGAAGGACGAGGCCGTCGGCAGCGGGGATGGCGGGATGCAGGGGTGAGAGGGCAGGGTAGCGCGTCATCGGTTCCGGCTCCGGAGGGGCACGGAGAGAGCCTACCTCGGTGCGCCCGGTGTTGCCATGGGCCTCCGCGCCCGGCGGCCTCCCTGCGCGCGGAACCTGCCGGGCCGAACGCTGCCACCCGTCCTCATCGGAGACGTCACCGCGCAAAACCCGCCGTTCACCGGCTATGACCGCCCTTCGCCGGGCGCGACTTATCCTCCGAAGACACGCCCCCGAAGTTGGTGCGGCGGGCGTCGCAACCCATCACTCAAAGGGGGTCGTATGCGTCGGGTACTTGGTGTACTCGCTGGTGCTGTTACCCTGGCCTGCTCGGAGAATGCGCCGAACAGCCCGGAACGGTTCGTGTCGCTCGCGTCGATCCTCGGGCCGGCTGCCAGTCAGACGCTGGTCCCGCCGATCCTATTCAACACCCAGATGCGCTCGGAACTCGAGTCACCGGCGTGTGTGTCGGACTCGAAGGGACACGCGCACATCGCGGTGAAGCAGGATGGCACGATCGAATCCGACGTCATGCTGAACAACAAGGGCGACGAGACGGTTCGTTTTGGGCATATCCATCACCGGAATCCGGCAGCAGCGACGGGACCGATTGTGTGGTGGCTCAGCTCGCCGATGGGGTCCAATCTCATGTTGACCGACCGGCAGCTCCAGTTCCATCAGAACGCCGAGTTTTCCGTCACCAATGGCCACTTTGCGACCCATGCGGAAGCCCTGGCGGAGTTGCTACGCGACCCGGCCAGCTTCTACGTGAACTTCCACTCGAATTCCTGTCCGGGCGGGTTCGCGCGCGGCTTCCTCGACTGATCTTCTCGACGTCGCGGTCCGGGGCTCTGGCGCCGAATCGGTCGGCGCCGGAGCCTCCTTACCTTCCCACCCCGTCTACCACCGAACAACGGCCGCAGGCAGGCGTTGCGGGCGATACCTTCACGAGGTAGCTCTGGCGTGCCATCTCCCGGTGGAGGTCACACAGTGGAAGAGATCAAGGTCAGCGGTGACAAGCTCAAGGACCGGCTCAAGGAGCTGATCCGCGAGGGCAACGTGCGCCGCATCGTACTCAAGAATCCGTCGGGCCGCGTGCTGCTCGACATGCCGCTGACCGCGGGCATTGCCGGCGTTGCGCTCGTCCCGTTCTGGGCGGCAGTCGCTGCGGTCGCCGTGCTGGCCACGGACTACACGGTGGGAATCGAGCGTGACACGGGCACAGCCGTGCGGAAGGCGTCGGAGACGCCTCCCACGACGTAGCATCCCTCGCGGGCGGTGCGCTGACTCGGCACGGGGCTTCCGCTGAACCGGATCCACGCGCCATCCCAGTCAGGGTGACCGTCTGGCGCCTTGCTCCCTGAGCGGACACGTTGCCGTCGGCAACGGCTCGTGGATGTGGTGGGGCGCGACTGTGCCTTGAAAAGGCACCTGCCGGGCGCGATGATGCGAGGACGCACACGAACCTGAGGAAACCGCAGCTTGCGCCCCACCGACGTCCAGGACCCGAATTACTACCATAGGGTTGTCGACTGCCAATGGGCGTGTCCGGCGCACACCAACGTGCCGGAGTATATCCGCCTGATCGCCCAGGGTCGGTTCACCGAGGCGTACATGGTGAACCGCGAATCCAACGTTTTCCCGGGCATCCTGGGCCGCACCTGTGATCGACCCTGTGAACCTGCATGCCGACGCGGTCGGGTCGACGGCAAGCCGGTCGCCATCTGCCGTCTGAAGCGGGTTGCCGCGGATCATCGGGGCGAAGTCGGTCACCTGTTGCCGAAGGCCCCGGCGGAGAAGAACGGCAAGCGGGTCGCGCTGGTTGGCGCTGGACCGGCGTCGCTCACGGTCTGCAACGACCTGATGCCACTGGGTTACGAGTGCGTGATCTACGAACGGAGCACCACACCCGGCGGTCTCATGCGGGTGAACATCCCGTCCTTCCGGCTCCCGGCCACCGTTCTGGACGAAGAAGTGAGCATGATCCTCGATCTGGGCGTCGAAGTGCGGTACGGCACAGCAGTCAACAGCCTCAAGGGACTTCTGGCCGAGGGCTACGATGCGGTGTTCATCGGCAGCGGCGCGCCGAAGGGGAAAGAGCTCGATCTGCCCGGCCGCCACGACACGGATCGTATTCACATCGGCATCGAATGGCTCGCGAGCGTTCACTTCGGCCACATCGAGCGTATCGGTGAGCGCGTCCTGATCATCGGCGTGGGGAATACGGCGATGGACTGCTGCCGCACGTCGAAGCGCCTGGGTGGCAGGGACGTGAAGGTCATGGCGCGCCGCACTCGACAGTACTTCAAAGCGTCTCCGTGGGAGCTCGAGGATGCCGAAGAGGAGCAGGTCGAGATCATCGAGAACCACGCCCCGAAGCGCTTCATCCTGGAGAACGGCCGACTGACGGGGATGGAATTCGAGGTATTGCGCTGGACCGAGTCGAACGGGAAGCAGCGGAGCGAGGTCGTCGACACGGTGACCATGCCGTGCGACGACGTCATCCTCGCCATCGGGCAGGAGAACGCGTTCCCGTGGATCGAGCGTGACGCGGGACTGGAGTTCAACCAATGGGAGATGCCGGTGGTGGACAAGACGACGTTCATGTCCACCCGCCCGGGAGTCTTTTTCGGCGGCGACGCGGCGTGGGGGCCCGAGAACATCATCTGGGCGGTGGAGCACGGACACCAGGCGGCGATCTCGATCCACCAGCATTGTCAGGGTGAGCCGGTCACCGAACGTCCGCCGGCCGGCATGAACCTGGCCAGCACGAAGCTCGGGATGCACGCCTGGCAATACAGCAACGACTTCAATCCGTCGCCGCGTCAGAAGATGGTGCACGCCGAGTTGACGAAGCGCTTCGAGGATCTTCACGTCGAGGTCGAGCTGGGCTTCTCCGCGGAGCAGACCGCGCGGGAGGTGGAACGGTGCCTGAATTGCGACGTGCAGACCCACTTCACCGCCAACCTGTGCATCGAGTGCGATGCCTGCATTGACATCTGCCCGGTAAGCTGCCTGACGATTACGGCAAATGGCGCGGAGGGTGACCTGCGCGGCCGCCTGTCCGCGCCCGCGGTGAATCCGGATCAGGCGCTGTTCGTCTCCGACGACCTCGTCCAGACCCGCCGCGTGATGGTCAAGGACGAAGACCTGTGCCTCCACTGCGGCCTGTGCGCCGAGCGCTGCCCGACGGCCGCGTGGGACATGATGAAGTCGGACATCCTCCTTCCATATTCCGGATCGAGGTCAGAGGTCAGAGGTCAGAGGTCAGAGATCGCCGTGGCCGGCTGAACCCGGCCTTCGTCACCCTCAACGTCTCATGTCAGCCGTCAACGACTTCTGTTTCAAGATCGGCACGGTCAACGGCACCGGCTCCGCCAGTGCCAACGGGTTGCTCATGCAGGCGATCTTCCGCATGGGGATTCCGGTCGTGGGGAAGAACGTGTTCCCGTCGAACATCCAGGGTCTGCCGACCTGGTACGAGATCCGTGTCAGCAAGGACGCCTATAGCGCCCGCACGGACCCCTTCGACCTGATGGTCGCGATGAACCCGGCGACGTATCCGCGCGACATCGCCGAGATCCGTCAGGGCGGCTACCTGATGTACGACTCGTCCTGGCCGATGGAGAAGGCACTCCTGCGCGACGACATGCACATGCTGGGCATCCCGCTGGGAGAGATGTGCAACGCGACCTTCACGGGCGACCGGGAGCGGACGCTGATGAAGAACATCGCGTACGCCGGTGCGCTGGCCGCGCTGCTGCACATCGACATGACGGTGGTAGAAGCGATGCTGAAGGAGAAGTTCGGCCGGAAGAAGCATCTGCTCGAGTCCAACTACAGGGCCATCCGGTTGGGGTACGATTTCGCCCAGGAGCACTTCGCATGCCCGCTGCCGTTCCACCTGAACACCATGAACGCCACGGGTGACTACGTGCTCATGGACGGCAACACGGCCGCCGCGCTGGGCTGTGTGTACGCCGGAGCGACGGTGGGCGCCTGGTACCCCATCACCCCGGCGACGTCGCTGATGGAGAACTTCCGGGCATTCTGTGAGCGCTTCCGCAAGGATCCGGAGACGGGTCAACGAACGTTCTGCATCGTCCAGGCCGAGGACGAGCTGGCGGCCGCGGGAATGGTCATCGGCGCCGGATGGATGGGAGCGCGCGCGTTCACGCCCACTGCCGGGCCGGGGATTTCGCTGATGGGGGAGTTCGTCGGTCTGGCCTATTACGCGGAAGTACCGGCGGTCTTCTTCGATGTGCAGCGCACCGGGCCTTCGACCGGCATGCCCACGCGCACGCAGCAGGCCGACCTGCTGTCCACCGCGTATCTCTCCCACGGCGACACCAAGCACATGCTCCTCTTCCCGGCCAATCCGGAGGAGTGTTTCACGATGGCGCGGGACGCGTTCGACCTGGCCGAACGATTCCAGACACCGGTGTTCGTGATGATGGACCTGGACATCGGGATGAACGACTGGATGTGCCGCCGGCTGGAGTGGGATGACTCATATCGCCCGGATCGCGGCAGGGTGCTGGACGCGGCAGCGCTGGCCAAGGTCGAGCGGTTCTTCCGGTACGTGTCGGACAACGGCGACGCGGTGGCTGCGCGCACGCTGCCGGGCGTCGATCCCAGGGGATCGTATTTCACCCGCGGATCGGGACACAGCCGGCTGGGAGCCTATACCGAGGATTCGGCCGAGTATCGTGAGGTGGTCGATCGTCTGGTGCGGAAGCTGGCGGCCGCGGCCGAGGCCGTGCCGGAGCCGGAGATCATCCTTACGCCGGGAGCTACCACGGGGGTCATCACCGTCGGCGGCTGCCGGGGCGCGGTGCTGGAGGGCCTGGACCGACTGCGCGACCAGGGTGTGGCGCTCGACTACATGCGCATCCGCGGTTTTCCCTTCGGCAGGCCGGTGCGGGAGTTCCTCGCCGCGCACGACCGGCACATCGTCATTGAACAGAACCGCGACGGGCAGCTCCGTTCGTTGCTCATCCTGGAGACGGGGACCGCGCCGGACCGGCTGCGGTCGCTGCTGGATTACGGCGGCATCCCGTTAGGCACAAACCGTGTGATCGTGGGCGTCACCGCCCTGCTGGAGGCAGTCCCCGCATGACGTCCATACCGAAGCCCAGAGTCCAGCATCCGTCGGCCAAGCGGAACGCGCTCGGTCTGAGCCGCCGCGACTACGAGGGCGGGATGTCCACGCTGTGCGCCGGGTGTGGCCACGACTCCGTCACCGCCGCGATCGTGGATGCGTTCTGGCAGCTCGACATCCCGCCCCACCGGGTCGCCAAGCTGAGCGGCATCGGCTGCTCGTCCAAGACGCCGGCCTACTTCGTCAGCCAGGCGCACGGATTGAACTCGGTCCACGGGCGTATGCCCGCCGTGGCCACCGGCGCCAACGCCGCCAACCGCGAACTGTATTACATCGGCATCTCCGGAGACGGTGATTCGCTTTCCATCGGGCTGGGACAGATGTGCCATGCCATCCGCCGGAACGTGCGAATGCTGTACGTCCTGGAGAACAACGGCGTCTACGGGTTGACGAAGGGGCAGTTCTCCGCGTCGGCCGATATCGGATCGAAATCCAAGAAGGGCGAGCCCAACGTGCAGCCACCCATCGATCCGGTGCTGATGGCGCTCACTCTGGGTGCGTCGTTCGTGGCGCGCAGTTTCTCGGGCGACAAGGCGCAACTGGTCCCGATCCTCAAGGCGGGGTTGATGCACGGCGGCTTCGCGATGGTGGATGTCATTTCGCCCTGCGTCACGTTCAACGACCATGAGGCGTCCACGAAGTCCTACCTCTACACGCGCCAGCGGTATCACGAGGTAGCGCCGGTGGATTTCGTTCCGTTACGCCGGGAGATTGCCGCGGAGATCCGCGAGGGAAGCGTGCGCTCGGTCGTGATGCACGACGGGAGCACGGTACACTTCCGCAAACTGGCCGATGATTACGATCCCACGGACCGGGAATCGGCATATCATTACGTCCGCCTGGCCCAGGCGCGTGGCGAAGTGGTGACCGGTTTGCTGTATATCGATGAGGGCACCGCGGACATGCACGGCCAGAACCAGACCGCGGAGACGGCGCTCACCGAAGTGCCGTTCGACACGCTCTGCCCGGGTAACGCAAAGCTCCAGGCGCTGATGGAGGAGTACCGGTAGGTAAGCTACGCTGGCCGGCCTGAGTCGTGAGTGCTTGATGCTCGACCTGCTTCCTGGTCCTGGAGCTGGTACAGAGCCAAACCCCAGCGCCAGCACGTGTCACCCAGTTCCAGCACGCAGTTTCTGAGCACTCAGCGATCTGGCCTGAGTGGTGCGTGGATGCGTCGCTCTCTTTCCCTCCCCATCCATCATGAGCTCCGAGTTTCAGGATGGACACAAGGTAGTCCAGCACCCAGCACCCAGCACCCAGCACCCAGCACCCAGCATCCAGCATCCAGCACCCAGCACCCAGCACCCAGCACCCAGCACCCAGCACCCAGCACCCAGCACCCAGCACCCAGCACCCAGCACCCAGCCCCAGCCCCAGGAAGCAGCATCCAGGTCTAGCATCCAGCCCTCAGGACTAAGCGGTAAGCAGGCGTTACTACCTCCCAACCGCGCTGAAAACCGTCGGAACCGCTCCCAGCAGCCAGACCAGCGCCGCGGCCACCCACGCGCTCCCGCGCGGGATCCTCGCAATCACTGACAGCCCGATCGCCATCAGCGCCGTCGACCAGATGATGAACAGGTCGAAACGCCCAGCGAGTGCGAGCACCAGGGGCGCCGTCGTGTCAGGATCGAGAACCCGCGCCGGACCCGCCGACAACCGGTACATACCGTCCAGGGACGCGACGTCCAGAAATCGCAGCTGGATCGGCAGCAGTACCGCCTGCACCATGCGCGGGACATAGGCCCAGGCCGCGATGAGCACGGACGCGCCGGCCGTTTGCGTTGCGTCCACCAGCTTGCTGGTGAGCAACAGGACCAGGCCCGCGAAAGCGATGGCAATCGGCGTGCCGACGAAAACACTCACGGTAGCGCCAATGGCCGCGAATGACCGCTGCTGCTCGATCATTTCCGGAGACATTCCCGGGTTCCCCTGCACGGCGCGCGTGACCTCGGCATCCATCACCGGCTGCAGTTGACCGGAGCTGGCCAGGTACCCCAGACCCACAACCAGCGTAACCGCGATCAACGGAATCCAGGCGCTGGAATTCCGCCGCCGCTCGTATACCGTCGCCGGCTGGTAGAAAATGTCGATGAAATCCTCCACGACACCGGCCTTATCGGAGACGCCTGGCTGCGGGATGGGTCCGGACATTGGGCTATGACGTGGGGGTGGACGCTCAGCGGGTCGCCGCCGTGGATCCGGCCGACCAATGCGTGGGGCGCCCTAACCTCGGAGCCTGATCCCGGCGGCGCAAGAACGTCTCTCCGGGGCGAACGGTCGTCGTTTGACCTCGCCAGCCCCTCGGAGTACCTTGGGCTTCCGTTTGTGATTAACGGATTCTCATCGCAACTTGCTGACCAGTCTTCGGGAGCGATCGATTCATCGTCATCTCCTCATCCGTTTCCCGCTGTTTCTCCTGGCCGCGAGCCTCGTCGCGGCCTCCGACGCCGGCGCCCAGATCGACCGGATTCGCCGGACGGCGCAGCGCGCGGCGGAACGGGAACTCGATCGGAAAGTGGAGGGCGCTGTCCGGTGCGCGATGGGGAACACCGGGTGCGTCGAGGATGCAAGGAAGGCGGGCAAGCCCGTCGTGATCACCGATGCGAAGGGCGAAGTGGGGAGGGAAGGCGAGTGACGCATCCAGTACTCACCACTCAGGCCAGATCGCTGAGTGCTCAGAACCTGGTGCTGGAAACTGCGTGACAGTGCTGGCGCTGGGGGTTTGGCTCGGCACCAACTCCAGGACCAGGAAGCAGGTCGAGCATCCAGCACTCACGACTCCGGCCGGCTAGTCTAGCTCTAGGTAGCTGAGCTCAGCTAGCTAGCACCGGGCCCGCACGACCGGCGCTGCACGAGCGCCCGGTGAACCTGAACGGGGACGAACATGGTGAGGATACTCCAGGTCAGAAATGGTGTGCGGGTCGCGACCACAGCCCTGTGGCTTTTCCTGCCGGCGGCGTGCGGAAGTGGGGACGCCCCGGAAACAGAATCTGCAGCCAACGATTCTCCGGCCATGAACTCCGCCTTCGTCGCGGAGGCGGTCACGCTCACGGAACGCGATGTCGAGCGCTTCATCACCGTCATGCGGGCGTTCCGGCGATTGGGGCTCGAGTACGAGGCCGACATGGGGGACAACCTGGGTGGATCGGTCACGGATATGGGCACCTCCTGGGCGGCGAATCGCGAGGCCATGGACATTCTCGGGCAGAACGGCTTCGACGTGCCGCGGTTCCAGCGCGTGACCTACAGTGTCGCCATGGCGATGGCCGCCGCGGAGGTCGCCGGAAACGAGTCGAAGATGAAGGAAGGTGAGGCGCAGCTCCAGGCCATGAAAGGCAAGCTCCCACCGGAGATGTACGAGCAGATGAAGAAAGCGCAGGAGCAGGCGGTGCAGACGACCCGGGCGGTGCTGAACCAGCCCGCCGGGAACGTCGATCTGGTTCGCCGCTTCCGGCCGGAGATCGACGCGCTGAGTCGTTAGGTAGTGTCCATCCTGAAACTCGGAGCGCGTGGTGGATTGGGAAGGGAAGTCAGTGACGCATCCAGTCACCACTCAGGCCAGATCGCTGAGTGCTCAGTACTGGGTACTGGAACTGGGTGACACGTGCTGGCGCTGGGTTTTTGGCTCAGCACCGGCTCCAGGACCCGGAAGCAGGTCGAGCATCCAGCACTCGCGCCTCAGGCCGGCTAGCTCAGCCAGGCAGGCCGCGGCATGGTGCCGGGGACGCGGACTCCCCGGCACCAGTGATGCCGCGACGCTCGCGTCAGCGCGAGCCGGACCCGTTCGGGGGTGCCTCCTCCGCCCACGGAAACGGACCGGCCTTCCGTTGCCGCGGCCAGAATTCGTCCAGCGTGCTGCCGTAGTAGAGCCTTCCGTTCTTCATCACGTACCGGATTGCGGTCGTGTTGCGGAGGTTCTCGAGCGGGTTGCGATCCAGCACGACGAGATCGGCAAGCTTCCCGTTCTCGATCGTACCGAGGTCCCTGCCCAGACCGATGGCTTGCGCCCCCATGGCTGTCGCGACACGCAGGGCGTCATGGTTGGAGAGCCCGCCCATCGCGATGGACCAGAGCTCCCAATGATAGCCGAAACCCTGAAGCTGGCCGTGTGAGCCGACACCGGCCATCCCTCCCGCGGCGATGAGGTCGCGAATGGACTCCCCGACGGGCTTCATGATGTGCTGCGTGGGGTGGAACCAGCCCGCGCCGGCGCCCGTGGTGACCGCCCCGGTCGACCCGCCGCGGCGGAGGATTTTGGACTCGAGGTCGCTCCACGGAGTGAACCGCTTGAGCTTCTCGTCGTTCAGCAGGTCGAGTGTCTCGTACCAGTAGTTCTCTGCCCATGGGCCGCCGTACGCCACCAGGATGGTGGGCGTGTACACCGTCTTCGACTCGGTCAACAGGCGAATGAGGTCCGACTGCAGCGGGAACGTCGGAATGGTGTGTTCGTGCCCGCTGTATCCGTCGAGCATTTCGGTCACGTTCATGCGGATGTCGAGCGACCCTTCGGTTGTCGGCATCAGTTTGAGCTCGTGCGCCGCCTGGATGACCCACTGACGCTGCTCCCGGTTCCCGGCCACGTACTGCTTGAGCGTCTTGGTGTCGTAGTAGTCGCTGTACCGTTTCAGGATTTTCCGGGCATGGTCCAGGTCGCGGATGTTCTCGGACGAGAAGACGCCAGGGCCCGTGGAATAGATGCGCGGGCCCAGTATGCTTCCGGCGGTGACCTGGTCCTCATACGAGAGGACGTCGGTGCTCCCCGTCTGCGGATCGCGCGACGTGGTGACGCCGTACGCGAGGTTGGCTACGTAGCTCCAGACCGGCTCCCGGTGCACGTTGTTCGACAGCCGGAGGTGTCCGTGCGTATCCACGTAGCCGGGCACGATCGTCTTTCCCGATACGTCAATGACCCGCGCACCGGACGGTACCGTCACGCTCCCCCGACGGCCGACGGCGGCGATGCGGTTGTTCACTACTACGACGTCGGCGTTCTCGATCACCTCGTTGCCCCGCATGGTGATTACGCGCCCGCCCCGGAGCACGGCACTCGCCTTCGGGATGTCCCGCTCGGCGGTGATGACGATGCGGCGCTCGTCAGGCGTGAACTGCGGCACCTGACGAGACGCGCCCCGGCCGCCGGTCGCGGTAGAATCGCCGCCACCACCACCGCCCCGGGCGCCGCGGCCTCCCGTGGCGCGCCGCACCGAGTCATCGAAGGCGCGCCCGCGCTCCAGGTCATAGACGACGTGCGCGTTGCCGATGGACCAGTGCACCCGCGTCCCGTCGCCGCTCCACGACGGGAACTGACCGCCGATGTCGGTCAGCCTCTTCACCGGGAACGAGGCGTTGTCGGGGTTGCCGACCGACACGGTGGGTTCGGTCCCGCCAACCCAGGGAATCGTGACCACGTACAGGTCGCTCAGGACCTGGGCCAGCGCCTGGTCGCCGTTGGGCGAGATCGACACACTCGACGCGCTGCCGCCGCCGCCGCCGCCGCCGCCCTGCCTCCCGCCCCCGGTCACCCGCAGGTGCGTCTTCACGTCGGTGCCGTCCCACCGCATCGAGACGAGTCCACGGCCACCACCGTAGGCGTAGATCCGGCTGGCGTCGCGCGTGAAATGCGGATTGGCAATGCCGCTGGCTGGCGCGATGACCGTGACGTCGCCCCCTGCTGCCGGCACCCAGACCAGGTCGCTGCCGCCCCCGCCGATGGACTCGCGGAAGTTGCGTGCGGCTCCGCGCAAGGCGACGACGCGCTGACCGTCGGGCGAAATGGCAGGCTGCTGCCAGAAGCCCGGCGCGCTCGTCAGGCGCTGGGGATCGCCGCCGGCCGCGCGAATGCGGTACAGGTACCCGCCGTCTGCATTGCTCCAGGTGGTGTAGGCCAGCCACTGGCCGTCGGGACTCCAGGCCGGCTGGTACTCGCCCACGTCCATACTCGTCAGGCGGCGCGGCGTGCCGGAGGGCCAGTCCATCACGTACAGCCGGTCGAGCGCCACGAAGGCGAGCTGGCGACCGTCGGGAGAAGGCACCGCGTCGCGGATCTGCTTCACGACGAAGGTAGCCGAGTCACTGACCGGATACTCGAAGTGCACCGCCGGTCCCAGCGCCTGCACGACCTCCGCCTCGAAGGGAATCTCCGCCGGCGCGCCGCCCGCGACCGGCACCTTCCAGAGCTTGCCGCCCCAGGTGGTGATGAGGTGCTTCGAGTCGGGCGTGAACGTCATGCCGGGGTATGCGTCCAGCGTGGCGCGCGATTCCTGGTCGTCGCGCTGCACAGGATACACCAACCAGCGCTCCTCGGCGCTTGCCAGGTCGCGGATGCGGAGACGAGTCTCGTCGATGTGCCGCGTGCCGTAGACCAGCCAGCGACCGTCGGGCGAGATCGTCGGGCGGAATGCCGAGCCCCAGCGATTCTCGCGCGTGGCCGTTTCGCCCGACTCGCGATCGTAGACCATGAGGTCGTAGTCGCTCATGGCGGTGTTGTAGATCCACTGGCCGCGCCGCTGCGCGTACCAGACGTAGCGCGGGTCGGATCCGAAGGCGACGCCCATCTGTCTGGCGACATCGGCGGCGCCACCGCCGCGCCCGGCCGCGGCCGGTGCCGTCGGCCGGATGAGCTGCTGCCCCTGCCCGCCGTCCACATGGTAGATCCAGAGCTTGGTGTCGCGCGTGGCGACGATGTACTTCCCGTCAGGGGTGTAGTCCGGCGAGTAGTACGTGTTCGTCTTGCCGCGAGTGACCTGCGTGGTGTCGCTCTTGTCCACGCTGATGGTCCACAGGTTCCAGCCGCCGTCGCGGTCGCTCACGAAGACGACCTTCCTCCCGTCGGGCGAGAACCGCGGTTGTCCGTCGAAGGCCATGCCGCGGGTCAGCGAAGTTGCCGTCCCCCCCGCCGCCGGCATGGTATACAGGTCGCCTAACAAGTCGAAGACCAGCGTGTTCCCGTCGGGACTCACGTCCACCGACATCCAGTGTCCCGCCCTGGTGCTGAACGTGGCGGTGCGCGTCGGCTGGAGGGGAAGTCCCTCCTGCATCGGGTCGCGCGCCGGGGTCGCGCCGCGACCCTGGCCAGCGGTCTCGTCCGGTGAGAAGGCTGCCGCCACGAGGACTGCGATGAGCGGGAGCACGTGGCTCTTCAGGATCTGTCTGGAGTGCAGACTGTCGGTCGACATGGCTGGCCTCGGAATAAGGCGGGTGGGTGCACGCCGACAGAATGCGGCCGGGCAGACGGTTTCGCGAGATCTATTGGTAGCGCGGGACCGGTCGCTGCTGGATGGGTGAACCGGGAACGGCTCGACTACCTGTCCGGGGAGCGCGCCCTCGTCTCCTCGAACTCCGGCAACCGGACCGGTTCCGCCGCCTGACGACCGGCAACGAGTGCCGGCATGAGATTCGCCTCGGCCAGCACCTTGGCCTGGTACCGCTGCGACTCACCCACCCGCTCGATCTCGAGCGCCACCGCGTCCACGGCCTCCTCGAGCCGCTGCAACCGCGCGGCCTGCTCCGGTGATTGTTGGACAGACGCCGCTCGCTTCCCGCGCCGCCACATCAGCCGCATGAAGCCGATCGCGATGGGAAGGAGGAAGAAGACCGAGAAGGACGTTCCCAGGATCGCGACCGTCTCCTCGCTCATGCCGCCGAAGCGCTCCACCGGCGCGACCAGCGCGACGCCGTTGTCGACCGTCATGCCGGTTCGCAACTGCTGCCCCGTCATCTCCATGTCACGCTCGATCTGGAGGACCCGGGCATCGAGGAGCTGGATGCGGGCGAGAACGCCTTGCTCCGTTCCGGGGGGAGCATCCTCGAGCTCGCCGGCCAACTCGTTGCGCCGATCCACGGCGGACGTCAGTTGCCTCGATATGTCATTCCGCCGGTCGCGGATGGCGTCCAATTCCCGCTCCGTCAGAGGGCGGAGCGGCCCGGCCTGATTCTGGCTCGGCAGCTCCACCTGGAAAACCGCTGGCTGCGGGGCGGCCGATGGCGCGGCTTCGACCTGGGCGTTCTGTGGCATGGGCGTTCCTACGAAACAGGCTCCCTGAGAGTTACAGCAATGCCACCCGGAGCGCCGCCTGCGCCAGGTGGCGGCAGAGCGCCGGGTTCATGGCAGCAACAATCAATCTTCCGGCCCACCTGGCAGGAGTGGCTCCAGTTCCGGTGACGAAGTGCCGTTTTCGGTGCACAGGGCGTACTTCGTTTCGCCGGCGTGGTACATCGCCACCCCCGCCGTCTCACCCTGCTTGTTCACGACGAAGAACCGGATGTTGAAGTTGGGGAGACCTCGGCTGTTCAGCAGTCGCCGCTCCACCGTGTTGGTCCGGATCCGCCTCAGCGCCTCCATGCCGGCGTCCTTTGGTGACGTGCCCCGGCGCATCGATTCGACAATGAGGCAGGAGCAGAGGTTGTACAGGTTGGCCTCGCCGCGGCCAGTTGATCCCGCCGCGCCGACGTCGTTGTCGACATAGAGCCCGGCGCCGAGTACGGGTGAGTCGCCGATGCGGCCGGGGATCTTCCAGGCCAGACCGCTGGTCGTGGTGACGCCGCAGACGTCGCCGTTGGCATTCACGCCGTTGCAGTTGATGGTCCCCCAGAAGCTGCCCTCGGGGATCAGGCCATCGCGGACCATGGACTTTCCCGCCTGCAGGGCACGCTCGGCGAAGCCCGGGTCCCGTTGTTGGTGCTGCGGTGGCTTGCGCGCCTCGCCGTTAGGGTCGAGCCAGTGGGTCGGATCGACCCGGCGTCGCCACTCGAGCCAGAGTCGGCGCGAGCGCTCGGTGTTCAGGTCCGCCTCCACCGTGAAGCCCATCGCGCGGGCGAACTCCTGCGCGCCCGGGCCGGCGATCAGGTGGTGATCCGTGTGATCGGCGACCGCCTTCGCGACGAGAGATGGCGTGCGCACCCCTTCGATGCCGGCCACGGCGCCTGCCCGTCGCTTGGGGCCGTGCATGCAGGAGGCGTCGAGTTGCACCACGCCGTCCGCGTTAGGCAGGGCTCCGTAGCCGATGCCGGTCTCCTCGGGGTCAAGTTCGGGGATGTTGACGCCGGCGATGAGGGCGTCGAGGACGTCCGTGCCCTCGGTGATCAGGCGGAAGGCGCGTTCCACCGCGGTTTCGGTCCCACCGTTGCGATACGCCAGCCCCGAGTAGTCCGAGATCACCACGGGACGGCTCGTCAGGCGCGTGTGCACAGCCGGCGCGCCGGCGGCTACGGGCGCCACGGCCGCGAAGGCGCTCAGGTTGGCGGATCGGGCCGCTCCGGCCGCCAGCGAAGCGGTTGCCCCCTGCACGAAGCGGCGACGATCCATCTGGTCGGTGCGCATGCTCCTTACCTCCCGTTGCCCGGGGACCCCACGTACTGCCAGCGCCCCTCGCGCAGCATCTTGAGGGCCTCGTCGATTGCCGCCTTGAGTTCCCGGTCGAAGCCCCGCAACTCGTCCTCAGGCGTGTTCTCGACCATCACGTCCGGGGCGACGCCATAGTTCTCGAGGTTGATGCCGTAGTTGTTCGGCTTCGACGGATCGTACGTCACCACCAGCGAGCCGGGCGTCCTGATGGAACCACCATTGATGAGCGCGTAGCTCCCTGTGGCGATCACCGCGGCTGCCGTCGGGTTCCCGACGATGCGGCCGAGGCCGAGCTGACGGAAACCCATGGGCGTGACCTCGCTGTCGGAGCCGGATCGCCCATTCGCCAGGAGGATCTTGGGTCCGGCGATGGCCTGACGAGGGCGCCGGCCCCAGGTGCGCGCACCCCAGCGGCTGTTCCAGAACTGGTAGGGTTGTCGCTCCAGGATGTCCAGCAACTCCTGATCGATGTTCCCGCCACCGTTGTACCGGATGTCCACGACAATGGCCTTGGCATTCCAGTAGCGGTCGATCTCGTTACGGAAGCGCGCCAGGGACGGCTGGTTCATGGAGCGGATGTGGACGTAGGCAACCTGGCCGTTGCTCTCCTTCTCCACGAACTCGCGGCGGGCAGCTACCCAATCCTCGTAGCGCAGGTTCGTGATTGACGCGAGCGTCCTGATGCGGACGTTTCGGGCGCCGGCACTGTCGGCTGTATTGGCCACGCGAACCGGCACGTACTCGTTAAGCGCCTGATTGAGGATCCGCCAGTAGTTGTCGCCGGCCCGGACGGGCTGGCCGTCGATGGCGAGGACGTAGTCGCCGACCTTCAGGCCCAGCCACTCCTTGTCCGCGGGGCCTTCACGGTAGATGTAGCTGATACGATACCGGTCCCCGGCAGGCTCCATCTCGAATCCCAGGAATCGGCCGCGGTTGCCGGCGGGCTCCGGCCGGCCCGAGGGACCGCTCACGCCCACGTGCGAGGCGTTCAGCTCGCCGATCATGTGGTTCGCCAGCTCGTAGACGTCGTCGTAGCCGCCCACGTGCGCCAGCATCGGCTCGTACTGGGAGCGGATTGCTCCCCAGTCCTTGCCGTGCATCTTCTCGTCGTAGAATCGGTATCGCATCACGCGCCACGACTCGTCGAAGATCTGCGCCCACTCGGCTTTGCGGTCGACTTCCACCTGCAGGTTGAAGGTGACCCTCGTGGGGCGCTGGCCGGAGATCGGCACGCGGAAGATGTCGGCGCCCGCCGCGCCTCCAGCACCGCCGGCGCGTCCACCCCGGCCACCCTGCGCTCCCTGCCGGTAAAAGACGAACCGCCTGTCGCGGCTCGGGCTCAGGCTGGAGAACTGTCCGGCGGCGACGCGGCGGCGGTCCCGGCCGTCGATGCCGACGGCGAACAGCGCCGGTCCCTCGTTGTCCTGTGAGGTGAAGTAGACGGTGCGCCCGTCCCGCGAGATGAAGTACGATCCAACCGCATTCGTCCCCGTCGTGATCTGGACGGCTCGATGGGCGATGCCGTCCGTGTCCAGCCGCAGAGGAGCTACCTCCGGCGTCCGCGCCTGGTTCCGCGCCACCCCGGAGTCACCGCCCGCCGGCCGGCGCCGAGCGCGCACCAGCGGATCGTCGGGGTCCTCGGACAACGGCACCAGCGACACCGCAAAAAGGTGATTCGTGCCGCCGTCGCGTGCCGACGCGAAGACCAGCGTCCGGCCGTCCGGCGTCAGCTCGCCGCCGCTGTCGCGGAAGGGGTTCTGCGTGACGTTATGCTCGCGGTTCGCGGACAGGTCGTAGAGATAGACGTCCGAGTTCTGATCCTCGTCGCTGCGGGCATACACCAGCCATCTGCCGTCAGGGGCGTACTCGGCGAGGTTGTAGCCGCCGGCGACGTTATAGGCGACTTCGCGCTGCCGGCCCGATGCCACGTCGAGCTCGAAGAGCCGGTTGGCGCCGACGAATGCGATGCGCGAGGCGTCTGGCGCCCAGGCGAACTGGCTCTTGTACGACTCGTGCCGGGAGACGCGCCGCCGGTTCCCGGAGGCCACGTCGTAGACCCAGACCTCCTCGTCACCCGAATCGTCGGAGATGTAGGCAATCTGCCTGCCGTCGGGCGAGTACTGGGCGAACCGGTCGCGACGCGCCGACCGGGTGATCTGAGTTCTGTCGCCCAGATCCGCCTCGGCAGGCACGACGAACAGCTCTCCGCGGAAGTCCACCACGAGGTGGCTCCCGTCGGGCGAAGGCGAGAAGCCATCGGCCCGATTTTCGGAGCGCACCAGCTCGATGCGATTCTCGATCGGATCCACCGCGGCGACCACGTTCACCTTGCGCGGCGGCCCGCCCGCGATGTCCAAAGTGTACAGCTCGTAGTCCTGCGTGAACACGATGACCTTTCCGTCCGGACTGATGGACGGCCATTTCACGCCCCCGGTGCGCAGGTTGGTCACCGGCGCGGGCGCGCCGCCAGCCGGGCCGATCTTCCAGATGTTGTAGGTTCCGCTTCGCTCCGACGCGAAGTAGATCATCCCGTCGGCGCCCCACATCGGATGTCCATCCTGGACGTGCTCCCGGAACTTCGACAGGTCGGGGTCGGTGAGTTGGGTAACCTTTTTTGACGCGAGATCCTGCACATAGATGTCGGCGCTGTTGTTGCCGCGATATCCCTTGCGGGTCTCGCTCTTGTTCTCGCGGGTGAAGGCGACCAGCGCGCCGTCCTGACGGATCATCCCTGCGCGCGCGAAGTCCATCGGCATCGGCGTGGGGATTCGGCCGTCGAGAGGCACGACGTAGAGCGGAGACCCGAATGGATGCCGACCGCGTTGCGTCGAGATCACGATGCCGCTTCCGTCGGGCGTCCAGTATTCCACCTCGTCAGTTCCGGTAAACCAGGTCAGCTGGCGCGGCTCCCCACCAGTGACCGGCACGACGTACACGTCGTGGTTGCCCATGCGGTCGCTGGAGAAGGCGATCTGCTGTCCGTCGGGCGAGAAGCGCGGCGAGAAATCCTGCGCCGGATGCGCTGTAATTCGGCGGGCATCGGCGCCGTCAGCGTTCGCGATCCAGATATCGCCCTGGTAGGCGAAGACGACCCTCCCGTGAGCGACATGTGGATCGCGCATGAAGCGGAGCGGCGTCGGGTTTGCCGCCGAGTGGAATGGGGTAGACCATGCCGGTATCCCGAGCAGGAGCAGCACGGCGCCGGCAGGCCGGGCGAATCGAGTGAGTCTCCTCATGAGGACCTCCGTCATGGTCGAACCCGCGATGTGGCGCAGGTGTGAAGGGAGGGGCGGGGTGGTGACGATCAATCCTACTCTCCCTGCCGTGGGCGTGGTAAGACGGACATGGGAGGTTCAGCACAGGTACGACCGAACTCGCTGGACGCTCCCGCGCCACGATCGGGTGAGCGTCGCGTTCAGCCGGGGCGAGCGAGCGCGAAGGAGCTGGATCAGCTTCGCTCGTAGATTACCGGTCCCTGCGTGATCAAGACCGTCGATGTGTCGCAGCCCGAGCTGGCCATGCCACTCCCGAGAAAACTCATCGAGGAACTGGGCGATGTGGAACACTTCATCGTCAGTGCGGGCACCGGTTCGGCAAATCCAGCGCTCGCGTGGGAGGCTGAGAGAGACACGATCGCTGTAAACGTCCTCGGTTTCACAAGCACGGTCAACGTCGCCGTGGCGCACCTGGACACGAGGATCGGGGCATCTCGTGGGAATCTCCTCTCTGGCAGCACTGCGCGGAAATGGTTACGCGCCAGCCTACAGTGCTTCCAAGGCGTTTGTGTCGAACTACCTCCAGGGCGTGAGGAATCGATTCAGGAAGTCCAGGCTGCCGATCGTAGTCACCGATTCAGCCGGGTTTCGTCGACACACGCATGGCGGGAGGAGACTTCTGGATGGCCTCTCCGCAAACAGCCGCCCGGCAAATCACCGCAGCGATCCGCGGGCGCAGGGCGCGGGTGTACGTCACGCGACGCTGGCGACTCATTGCGTGGCTCCTGCGGGGCGTTCCCGACGCGTTGTACTCCAGACTCTGAACCGGGTCGAATGCCCGGCCGACCGTTTCAGCCATTCATGAGCCCGTTTCTCTGCCGCGACGAAGACCTCCGCCAGGGAGGACGCCGATAGATTCGCGACGCGCTCTCCCCGCCTGTCTGCGTCCTCTTGACATCGGGAGTAGATGGCCCGACGTTTCTCCCGTCATCCGGGAGGAACGTGCCGGCCACCACAAGAGTAGCACGCATAGTCTGCACCACTTTTCGAGTGTTGTCCCTTGCCGTGGTGATCGGGCTGGCTTCGGCTTGTCACGGAGAGCAGGTGGCCGGGCCCACTATTCCTCAGCATCCCGACCTTTACGGTGGAGATTGTGAATACCCAGGCGGCTGGTGTACAGAAGAGTATGATCGCCTGCTGAACATTATCCTGGGCTACTCGGGCGGGCCACAATGCGCTCTGATGAGTGACGTTTTGATGGAGCTTCTCGAGGGCGGGAAGATCGTCAAGTACTCCGACCTCAATAGTGAGAATGTCGCTGAAACCGATGTCGACGAGACGAAGCCGTTCGGATTCGAACGAGCTCTTGTCAAGAAGTGTGTAAATGAGCGTCAGGCGGCGCGTCGTGTTTCTCGGGTCGGGGTGATGCTGCGGACGCCGTCGTGAAAGTCGACGCCATTGAATACCTCGGTACACAGGTGCGGGGCGTTCAGTTTGCGGA
>DASWGU010000077.1:0-43043 GCA_036393555.1 Gemmatimonadaceae bacterium | reverse complement strand
CGAGCACCCAGTCGAGCACCCAGTCGAGCACCCAGTCGAGCACCCAGTCGAGCACCCAGTACTGAGCACTCAGCTAGCCTAGCCGGCCTGAGTCGTGAGTGCTGGGTGCTCGACCTGCTTCCTGGTCCTGGAGCTGGTGCTGAGCCAAACCCCAGCGCCAGCACGTGTCACCCAGTTCCAGCACCCAGTTCTGAGCACTCAGTTCTGAGCACTCAGCGATCTGGCCTGAGTGGTGCCTTCCCCTCTCATCCATCGCGCGCTCCGGGTTTCAGGATGGACACGACCTAACGCCGAACGAGAATCAGGTACTTCGACGCTTCCCAGAATTTCTCCGGGTTCGTCACGTTCAGCGCACCCTTCACCATCGGCTCCCCCGGGTTCGAGACGTCCGTGAATTCCAGACTCTGCCGGGACACGATCCGGTATTCCCTGTCCGATTCCGGCAACTGGATGGTCACGTCCTGCGACTTCGAGATCACCTGGAAGTCCTCGACTTCGAGCGCACGGGCCGGCACAATGGTCTTGCCGCGGCCGAACGCGAGCAGCGTTCCGCCTTCACGCCGGATGATTCCCTTCTCCGTCAGCTCCTTCTCCGTGCCGATGGCCACGAAGACCGAGTCCTCGTGCGCCGCCATGGCCACGTTTTGCGCGGTGATGGAGTCGTTGTGCTGGTTGAGCGCGACGTTGACCTGCGCCATGCTGTCAACAGTGGTAGTGAGGGTGGCGATCTCCATGGTCTGCCGTTCCACGGTGGCTCGAAGGTCGGCGATGGACTGCTCGTACTGTGCCAGCGCTGCCGCGTGGGCCTTAGCAGTGTTGTCGCTCTCGGTCCGCATCCGGCGCAGGCGCGCCTCACTGGCGTTCAGACGATCAATCACGATCTTCACCTTCTGCTGAACCACCACCAGCTCATCCGACGCGTTCTGGATTGCCGACTCCGGTCTGGTCGTGTCGGCCTTCACCTCGATGCGGGCCCGCGACAGGTCGCTGGATATCTCGGACACCAGACGCGCGCTCGTCGCGGCGTCGCCAATGAGCTGGCTCTGGAAGGACAGCTGCCGCTCCTTCTCCTGCAAGAGGCTGTCCTTGAGCACGATGAGCGAGTCCTTCGCGCGCTTGGAGCGCGCCTGGGCCACTTCGGCATCGATGCCGGTGTAACCCTCTGGGGGTTCGTTGCCGCCACACGCGATGGCGATGGTGAGCGCGGCTGCCAGAATGCTGTATGCCTTCATGGTGGTTCCTCCGACTGGTGCGGTTACCGTGCAGTCGGTCGGCATCCGCGCCGACCGGTTCACTGACACGGGCTGATCGCATTATTAAGCGTCGTCTGCTACACGCGCTGTGATGTGACGATCCATGCTCGTGGTGTGATAATCACAACCCACAGCCGGGGTGTGACGTGGGACACACTGCGCACCGGTGACGGCGCTTGCTTGACGCCGCCAACGGCCGGGTGCCAGTTTCGGGCATGCCAGACGGAGGTGGCAGCATGTACCGGATCATCGTAAGCGTCGCGATCGTGTCGCTGGCCGCTCCCTTTCGCGCGCCGGCCCAGCAGCACCCCGATTTCAGCGGCGTCTGGACCGCGGTTGATCCGACACCTGCCGGGCCGTCGGTCGCGTCACGAGGTGACCTGTCCTTCCGTGTTGGCGACATGGGAAGCGGCTGGGGATCCCCCATCACCGTCGCTCAGCAGGCCGCCCGGCTTTCCATCGAATTCGTGTTCTTCGCGCGGTACGATCTGCAGCCGCCGCTCCGGTTCGTCTACGCGCTGGATGGATCGACATCCCGCAACACGGTCATGATCGGGCATGCGGCCGCGGAGCAGGTTTCCCGGGCCGTGTGGCAGGGGAACACCCTCGTGATCACCACGCATCACCCCGTGCCTGACATGGGCGAGGGAGGTACGCAGACAGCGGAGGTGCGCCAGGTCCTGAGCCTGGACTCGTCAGGCAGCCTGGTGGTGGAGACGACCCGCGTGGGGCTTGCCGCCGCCCCGACTCGCGTCAGCCGGACGGTCTACACCAAGGGTTGACGACCGGCCGCGTCCGCTCGCCCAGCCGCGCGAGGCGCCGCCCGCGCCTCACCGGCGCGCAGGCGGCGTATAGGGATCCCGGGCGTTCGCGGGGACGTTCGGAAAACGCTCCACGCTCGCATTGAACTCGGCGACGATCTGGTCGAAGCGTCCGATCGCCCACGGGTTGACGTCCTTGATATCGGATTCCTCACGAGGATCGGACCGCAGGTTGAACAGGCGCATCAGGGGTGGTTCTGTCACCCGCGGCTCGGGCATGAATGCGTAGTGGAACTTCCAGTCTCTCCACTTCACAGCGCGAATCTGATTCCCGGTGAAGTAGAGGACGGACTCCCGACCGGACTGCGCCTGCTTACCCTCGAGAAACGGCAGGACGTTGACCCCGTCGATGGGCCGGTCCGTCGGTACGACGTCGGCGCTCGCCGCTGCGGCAAGGGTGGGGAAGATGTCGAGTTCATGGACGACCTCGTTCGATGCCTGACCGCGGGGGATGCGCGCCGGCCAGCGGATCACGCAGGGTGTGCGGATTCCACCCTCCATCACGGAATTGTAGAACCCCCGCCATGGTCCGGAGCTTCCGCGCCAGGGTCGGCGTCCCTCGGGACCGTTGTCGGTGCACCAGAGGACGAGCGTGTTCCGGTCCACGCCCAGCCGCTGGAGCGCGGACAGGACGATCCCGACGTTGTGGTCCACGTCGGCCATCGCGTCCCCGATGTCGCCGGCGCCGGTCTTCCCCGCGAAGTCGGGATGCGTGAGCGTCGGGAAGTGGACCTGCGTCATCGGGTAGAAGAAGAAGAACGGCTTGCCGGACCGGACACTCCGCTCCATGAAGTCCACGCCCTTGACCGCCGCCTCGCGGTCCAGCGTGCGCCGCGTGTCCAGGTCGAAGACCTTCACCTTCGTGGCGGGGCCTCCGGTTCGCTGCTCCCAGATGTATGGCGCTTCCATGGTGGCCGGATTGAAGCCTGGCAACGTGGTGGTCTGCGCCTCGTTGCTGGTGTTCGGGATGCCGTACCACTCGTCGAACCCCTGGTCGATGGGGGTGCGCCCCTGAATCCAGTTCGATCCGCCGAGGTGCCACTTCCCGAAGAGCGCCGTGGCATAACCGGCGGACCTGAGTGCCTCCGCAATGGTGACTTCCCAGAGCGTGATGCCCGTGGGCTGTGTCGCCCCCGATCGTATCGCATACCGGCCGGTCAGCAGCGCCGCGCGTGAGACCGTGCAGGAGAACTCGACGTTGAAGTTATCGAGCCGGATGCCCTGCGCTGCGATGCTGTCGATGTTGGGCGTCGGGACGCCCCGAACGCTGCCATACGCGCCGACCTCACCCCATCCAAGGTTGTCCGGAAACATCAGGACGATATTGGGGCGCTGTGCCGGTTGGGCGGCGACCCGGCTGGCGGGCAGCATCGCGGCAAGCGCTACAAGGCCGAAGCTGACCGCGAAGGCATGACGGCGAGCGCGCATTCGTAGAAACTCCCGGTCGAGGTTCAGGCCGCGAGGTGGTCTCGCAGGAGCCGCCCGGGAACGGGCGCAGTATCGTAGCCTCGCACCCCGACAGCAGCAACCGACCACGGATGCCGCCGGAGGCTGGGCTGCCCTCCCGCGCAAGTGGCCCACGGCGCTCTGGTGAGCTACAATTGCGCCGATGCCGGTCTCAGTCTCCAGCTCACGCCTCATTTACGACGCCCTGAAGGGCGCCGGCGTCCGCATCGTCTCCGCGCTCCCCGAGACCTGGCTCGTCCATCTGATCCGGATGGCCGAAGATGACCCCGAGGTGATCCTCGTCAGGCTGGCCAAGGAGGAGGAAGGGGTGGGCATTTCGGCCGGTGCGCACCTGGCTGGCGTGAAATCGGCAATGCTGATGCAGAACCACGGCTTTCTCGCCAGCGTCAACGGCATAGTGTCCGGCGCGCAGCTCTACCGCATCCCGCTGCTCATGCTCATCAGCGCGCGCGGCGAATACGGCGAACGCGACCCCTGGCAGACCGAAGGCGGACTGGTGACCGCGCACGTGCTGGACGCGCTGCGGATTCCGTACGCGCGGCTCGATAGCGGCGACCGGGTCTCCCGAGAGATCGCCAAGGCACTGACGCTGGCGTATTCGGCCAGCCGCCCGGTGGCACTCCTCCTGGGACGGGACCTGATGTGGGAGGACGCATGAAGCGCCTCGACGCGATGCGCGCCGTCTACCCCGAGCTGGAACGCGAGGGGCGCGTCGTCGTGACCATAATGGGCGCAGTCGCCGCCGAACTGCAGTCGATCGGACATCGGCAGAACTTCTTCTACCTGCAACACGCCATGGGCCTCGCGTCGTCGCTGGGCCTGGGCATCGCGCTGAGCCGTCCCGAAGTCCAGGTCATTGTCTTCGACGGGGACGGATCGGTGCTCATGAACCTGGGCGGACTCACAACGCTGGCGCGCTATCGACCGCGCAACCTCGTCCATGTCGTCTTCGACAACGAGAGCCTGCTGTCGGTCGGCGGGTTTCCGACGGCGACATCGACCGGGAGCGATATTGCCGCGATGGCGCGCGGCGCCGGGGTGCCGCTCACCGCGACCGTCGATACGATCAACGGGTTCCAGCAGGCGTTCGCGAACGCGTTGGGCGCGAACGATCTCACGACGATGGTCGCCAAGGTGGACGCGGTGGGGCCGGCTGGCTTCGTCACCGATCTCTCGCTGCTGGAAAACCGATATCAGTTCCAGCGGCACCTTCAACACCTCAAGGACAGGACGTGACCTCATGTCTGTGCTCACCCGGCTGGTCGACGAACTGAACGCCGGCTCGCTCCGCATCGTGGACCTGACGCAGCCGTTGGGCCCCGAGACGCCCGTGATCGGCCTGCCGCCGCAGTTCAGCTCGTCGCCGGGTGTCACCATGGAGGTGATTTCCCGGTTCGACGACAAGGGGCCGGCGTGGTACTGGAACGTGCTCCATTTCGGTGAGCACACCGGGACGCACTTCGACGCGCCGGTGCACTGGATCACCGGCAAGGACCTGCCCGACAATCGCTGCGACACGATCCCCGCGCGCCGGTTCGTCGGTCCGGCGTGCGTCATCGATGTCACGGCGGACGTCGCGAAGAACCCCGACTTCCTCCTCATGCCGGATCACGTCACGGCTTGGGAGACGGCGCACGGCCGCATCCCGGCCGGTGCGTGGGTTCTGCTGCGCACCGGGTGGAGCCGGCGATCCGATGCGAAGTCATTCCTCAACGTCGGCGAGGATGGCCCGCATAGCCCGGGCTTTCACCAGACGACGTCCCTGCTCCTTGCCAGGGAGAGGGATGTTCTTGGGGTCGGGGTCGAGACCGTCGGAACGGACGCGGGCCAGGCCGGCATGTTCGACCCGCCCTTCCCCAATCACACGATCATGCACGGAGCCGGCAAGTTCGGTCTGGCAAGCCTGTGCAACCTGGAGCAGCTGCCGCCCACCGGTGCGGTCATTGTCGCCGCGCCGCTCAGAATCGTGAACGGGAGCGGGAGTCCGCTCAGGGTCATCGCCATCGCGCCTTCTGCCGCCTGACGGGGCGCGCGGAACTCGGAGGGCGCCGCGGGGTTGGCCAGCCGTGACGTTAGCCAAGTGGTCCGTCCCAGCTCCGTCATCGGGCGTCCCGCCGAGGAAACCACCCGGTAGAACGAGGAGAGTCCATGGATGACAAGCGGGAGGCCCGCCGGCAGCGGGCCGAGCTCGAACAGCGGGAACGGCAGCGCCGTCAGCGTCAACGGAAACTCCGGGCCCGCATCATGTTCGCGCTGGGCGTCCTGGCGATCGTGGCGATCGCGCTCCTGGCCGTGCGAGGTAACGAGGGCGAGAACGCGGGCCGCGTCTGGTCTCCGGAACACGGGCATTGGCATGACCGGTAGTCGTCATGGCGCGCGGCGCTCGCCGTGGTGGTCGTTGAGTCTGGCCCTGCTTCTGGCCGGGAGTTCCGCCTCGGCCCAGGTGCGTGCCGGGCAGGTTGTCGGAGTCGTGCGGACTGAGCTCGGGTTGGGAATTCCCGGGGTCACCGTCGTCCTCGATTCCGCCGACCTGACGAAGCGCGCCGTTACCGATTCCCTGGGTCGGTTCGCCATCGCGGGGGTCGACAGCGGGGCGCACCTCATTCGCGCGGTCAGGATCGGCTTCAGCCCGTTTGAACGGCTCCTCGACGTGCCGGCCCGTGGCGCCTGGATCGAGATCGAGATGCCACGACTAACGCAGCTCGATACGATCCCGATTCGCGCCGCGAGATCGGGCGTTTTCGGAAAGGTGATTGCCAGAGAGCGCTTCTCACCACTGAACGACGCGAGTGTCACGGTGGTGGGGGCGCGAGCCGAGGCACGCACCAGCAGCACGGGCGACTTCAACCTTCCGAACGTGGAGCCAGGACCCTGGGTCGTTCACGTGCAACGAGCCGGCTTCGCCAGCCGCATGCTGTCCATGGTCGTCCCATCCGAGGGTGCCGTCGAACTCGCCGTCGTTCTCGATGAAAGCCGCGGCGGCGACGAAGCGAAACGGATGTCGATGCTCCTGACCGAGTTCGGTTCGCGCGTGAAGATGCGCAGCAACCGTTCGGCGGTGGTGGCGCGGCAGGAGCTGTCGGGCCGCTACGGCCTGAGCCTGGGCAAGGCACTTCGCTTCAGCCCCTCGTTCCTGCTGACGGGACTCGTGATCGACGACTCTACGACCTGCGTGTTCGTCAACGGCCAGCCGAAACCGCGGGCGATCGCGGATGAGTTTTCGGCCGCGGAGGTCACGGCGGTCGAGGTCTACGGACTGCGTGGGGACCCGACCAGCACCCTGATGGACCGATGGCCGAAAGGGGGGAACTGCGGACTCGGCGACTTCGACGCACCGCAGAGCAGCAGCAAGCTCGGACTGCAGTCCGCCGGGATGCGCTCCGGCCGGCTGCCCATGGATAACGTGGTTCGCGCTCTCGTGATCTGGACCGTGCGTTAGGATTCAGCGGGCTATTCGTGGCCACCTGATGGAGGGAGCCTCATGAACGCGGCCGTTGCCATCGTCCACGGCGTACCGGGTCGGACCTGTTGGCTCCCGATCGTCGCCATGGCGCTGGCGCTGGCGCTTCTCGCACCCGAACGTGCGGGAGCTCAGGTCATCCGGGGAGTCGTGACCGAACGCGGATCGGAAGCGCCGCTCGCCGGGGCGTTGGTGTCGCTCATCGATGCCCGCGACGCAACGGCGAGCGGTGCCACGATCCGGCAAGCCGTCACCAACGAACGTGGCGAGTATGCCATCGGCACTCCCGGGCCCGGCCGGTATCGGGTCAGCGCCAGGCGGATCGGCGTGCGAGCGGCCGTCTCGGATGTCATCACTGTGGACGCGTCCGAGACCTACAGATACGACATCACACTCGACCCGTTCTCGTCGTTGCCGCTGGTGACCGTGGTGGATCGGTCGCTCTGCACTACCGGCCGGAACCAGGGAGCGCGCGTGGCCAGCCTGTGGCAGGAGGCGCGGACCGCACTCAACGTGATTGTCGTCTCCAGTGACGACTCGGTCACGCAGCGCCGGCTGATTCGCTATCAACGGGTGCTGGCGCCGTTCACGTTCGAGATCCGCTCCGAAGCGGCCCACTCGTACGACGCGCAGGACGGGATTGGCGAGAGTCTGTTCCGGAGCCTGAGCGGCGATTCGCTCTCGTTGGCCGGTTACTGGACCGACGACAGGGAAGCGATGAGGTTCTATGCCCCTGACGCCAATGCGCTCCTGTCCACGGCATTCGTCCGGGACCACTGCTTCGGCGTCGCCGAGGGACGAGGGGAGCGACAGGGCCTCATTGGCCTGACCTTCCAGCCGGTGCGTGGCCGGCCGGTGGCCGAAATCCGCGGCACCCTCTGGCTCGACGGCACGAGCTATGAGCTCCGGTTCGTGGAGTTCGAGTGGTTGCAGCTTCCGTTGGAGCTGCAGCATGACGGGATCGGCGGCGAAGTGCACTTCACGCGACTGCCCAGCGGACGGTGGATCGTCAAGCGGTGGTCCATGAAGATGCCGCGGCCTCGAATCGGTGAGATTCGTTCGGTGGGCGCCGCGGCGCGCGAACGGCTGTACAGCGACGGGATCGGCGAGGAAGGCGGAATGGTCGTGGTGCAGGGTTCCGTCCCGTTCGACAAACCCGCCACCGTGACCGGCAGAATCGTGCGCGCCAATGGAAAGCCCCTGGCCGGCGCCCGGGTCAGGCTTGTCGGTACGACGTATCGGACCATCGCCGATGCCGGGGGACGATTCGGCTTCGACTCCGTGCCACCTGGCCTGTACGCCGTGGTGGCCGAGCACGCAGACTTCGACATCTTCGGCTTGCGCGCGGCGGAACACGAGTTCGTGCTCGAGGAAGGAGCCCAGCGCCGGCTGGACTTCCAGACGCTGGGCGAGAAGGACATCGCCGACTCGTTGTGTCCCGGTCGTGACTTCCGGCTTGCGACCCTGCGGGTCACTTTGCTTGACGAGAACACGCTCAGACCGATGCGCGGAACCGCGTTGCGCCTCCGCTCGCTGAAGGTGGTGCAGGTGGTGCGTGGGGATCTCCTGGGGCAGGAGGCGCGCGATGTCGACATCGACGTCACGACGAACGAGTCCGGGGTAGCGATGTTCTGTTCCGTCGCTCCAGCGCAAACGCTCACGCTCGGGTTTCCGGTGGACAGCACCGGGCTCTTTCCCTTGCACACGTTCAAGCTGGGGCCGCAGGAGAACGGGATCGCTACGGTGAAGACCTCGCCTCCGTAAAGGTCGTCGCAAACCGTCCGATCGACAGCGGTGACCGACAAGCGGCAACCCGAGTCCGGTGCTCCGCGGCAATCCGCCGCAGTCATATCGTCCAGTCGCAACCGGAGGCTCATGACCGGTCGCCGAATCTCCGTTTCTCCCCTGGTTGCCGGGCTGGTTGCCTCAGCTCTCGCGCTGGGCGTGTACTGGCGGACCGCGTACCCTGGCATCACCTGGTGGGATTCGAGCAGTTACTCCACCGCCGCGGCGACGCTGGGCGTGCTCTCGCCTCCGGGCTCACTCCTCCTGACGCTTCTCGGCTGGCTGGTCACGCGCCTGCCGGTCGCCGTTGCCCCTGCCCGGTCCCTCAACCTGCTGGCCGGCCTAATCGCCGCGTCGGCGCTGCTCGTGGTGTTCGCGATTGCCCTGCGGATGGCGCGTCGCGTTACCCGCGATCGCGTGTCCAGCGGCTGGCTCGTGATGGGCACCGTCCTGGGCGCGCTGACCTTCGCGTTCAGCGCCACCCTCTGGGAACACGCCATCAAATTCACGCCGTACGGACTCTCGGCGCTGTTCACCGGCTTCATGCTGTACACCCTGCTGCGCTGGTGGGATGCTGCCGAGCGCCCCGACGCGTGGCGATGGATCGGGCTGTACGGCCTGCTCCTGGGGCTCGACTTCAGCGTCCATCGCACCAATGCGCTCCTCGTGCCGGGCGCCCTTGCGTGGGTGCTCGTCAGGCACCCCGCGACCATGCTCCGGTGGCGCGCCTGGCTGGGCGGAGCTGCCGGATTGTTCACCGGTCTCTCGGTCCACCTGCTGATCATTCCGATTGCCCGGACGACGCAGTCACCACTCAACATGTTCGAGCCGACGACCCTTGCCGCCTTCTGGGACTACGTGTCACTCGCCGGCAACGGCGGCAATTTCCTGGTCGATCTCTGGCCGAGAAACTCGCCGTTCTGGTCCACCCAGGTCGCTGACCTCGCACGCACGTTCAGGGCGGACTTCGCCAACGGATCCACGACGTGGCACGTGGTCGGCTGGATTCCCGCGCTGCTCGGCATCGCAGGAATCGCTGCACTCTGGCGAAACGACAGGCGACTGGGCTCGGCATTCACCCTGATGCTGCTGCTGCATGGCGCAGCAACCGTGACGTACTTCAACATCCCCGAGGGCTACTTTCGTCCGTTCGACAGACACTACCTGCCCGTCTTCCTGACGTTTGCGGTGGCCGTCGCGGTGGGCGGGGGTGCGATGGCAGGCCGGGTCGGCCGGGTCGCGGCACGTGGTCGTCTGTTTCCTGTTCCTGCCGTCGCCGCGATCATCGTCGCGATCGCCCCGATCGTCCAGCTGACCGGGAACTGGGTGGCGCACGATGCCTCGAGTCGCCATTTCACGGGCGATTATGCCGCCAACGCGCTGGAGGGGCTGCCGCCGAACGCTGTGTATTTCACAGTGGGGGACAACGACACGTTTCCGGTGATGTACGCCCAGTCGGTCGACGGCGTCCGGCCCGATGTCCGGATCGTCAATTTCTCACTGGCGAACGCCGACTGGTACGTGCGCCAGCTCCAGCGCCGGTATCCCACCATCCCGCTGACACCCGATCCCGCCACTCGCGTTTCGCGGAACGCCGCGGTGTGGCGGGACTCATCGGTCACGGTTCTCATTCGCCCGCCGGATGCGGGCGCTTCGCCCGTGACCGGCCTTCCGGATTCAGTCGTCTTCCGACCCCGCCCCTCGTTCGGATCGACCGTCCTGCCGGCTGATGAGGTAATGCTGGACATCGTCCGCATGAACCAGTTCCGCGATCCCGTGACGCTGGCCGCTACCGTTGGAAGCGGCGTCCTGGGGTGGCTTCAGCCCGCCGCCCGTCGGGACGGCGCTTTCTGGCGCATTGTTGCCGGACAGGCCGGGCCCGACAGCGGGATTCTCCGCGCGAACCTGCTCGATCGGTACGAGTACCGGGGCTTGGCCGGTCCCTCACCGTTGCTGGACGCGGTCACCCGGCAGATTGCGTACGGCTATGTCGCCGCCCTGAGGACGCTGCTGGAAGCCGACGAGGCCGCCGGCGATCCGGTCCAGTGCCGAGCCGACCGGGACTCGTTCCTGCGACGGGTGCCGCTGGACCGGCTCAGCGTGCCGGCAGGCGAGCGGCGCGAAATCGAACTCCGCTGCGGTTCCTGACCGGCGCGTCAGGCAGGGACGCCGCCCGGCAGAGCAACGCTGCGAGAACTCGGCGTGTCCGACATAGACAGTCTATGTTAACCCGATCGACCCCACGTCATGCGTGAAGACATTCCGCCCGGCACGCTCGACATGCTCATCCTCAGAACCCTGGCCCGCAACCCGGACCAACTGCACGGCTTCGGGATTGCTGAAGCGATTGCGGGCAATTCTGGTGGCGTCTTCATCGTGGAGGAAGGCTCACTGTACCCCGCCCTGCAGCGCATGCTGCTCCAGGGATGGATCGTCGGCGACTGGGGGCGCACAGCGGACAATCGGCGCGCCCGCTACTACCGCGTGACCCCGTCGGGACGCCGCCAAATGGATCGCGCGGTCAGGTCGTACGGACGCGTGACGCGGGCCATCGCGAAAGTCCTGAACCTCTCGCCCCTGGAGGCGTAACCATGTCAGGCATCCTGTGGCGTCGTCTGCGCCTCTTTCTCACTCGTGACCGGTCAACCGAGGACCTCGAGCAGGAGATGCGCCTCCACCGGGAGCTGCGCGCCGAGGTACTGAGCCGATCCGGCCGTTCCCCCGACGACGCCGAGCGCGAGGCCGCGCGGCGATTCGGCCACACGGTTCGCATCGCGGAGCAGAGTCGAGACGCCTGGGGCTGGGGTAACGCCGATGCGTTCTGGCAGGACGCGCGTTATGCAGCGCGCCGGCTGCGCCAACGCCCCGGGTTTGCCGGCGCGGTAGTGGGCATTCTCGCGCTCGGCATTGGCGCCACGACCGCCATGTTCAGCGCCGTGGACGCCGCTTTCCTCAGGCCACTGCCATTCCCTCGCGCGACCGAACTGCTCACGCTGCAACGGGTGAACATCCCCAGCGCGCTTCGGCTTGAGCGACCTGAACTGGTGGTGCGATCCTTCGACATCGACCACGTGAGGGAGATGCCGGACGTCTTTTCGCACGTCGCGGCGTACGCGGCGGGTGGGCTCAACCTGGCTGATCCGGAACGACCGCGCCGCGTCCGGGCCGGCGTGGTGTCCGCCGAGTTCTTCGCCACGCTCGGTGTGTCGGCCGCGCATGGCCGGACCATCGGCGCCGCCGACGCCGGGGCGGAGGCACCCAGGGTGGTCGTGCTGTCGTGGGGTCTGTGGCAGAACGACTTCGCTGCGACCGATGTCATCGGCACCACCATTCCGCTGAATTCCGCGCGGTACGAGGTCGTCGGCGTGATGCCCCGCGGATTCTCCTTTCCCCAGGAGAGTGACCTCTGGATTCCGATGAGTATCCCTGCCACGTGGGCGACATTCGAGCCGTTTCGAGGCTATCTCCCGTCGCTCGTCATCGCTCGTACCGCGCCGGATGTTTCGCAGGCGGTAGCGGAGACCCGGATGCGTGAAGCGTGGCAGCGGGTGGTGTCCAACATGCCGCGCGAGCCTGGCCAGGAACTGAATGCCGACCGGTCACTGACCGAGATTCGCGAGAAGGGAGCGACGGAGTCGTTGCGTGCGCAGCTCGTCGGCGATCGACGGACGGCGCTCCTCGTGCTGTTTGCCACGACCGCCCTGCTTCTCCTCATCGCCTGTGCCAATGTGACCAATCTCCTGCTGTCCCATGGCGCGTCAAGATCCCGGGAACTCGCTGTCCGGACGGTCCTCGGCGCCACTCGGGGCCGCGTCCTCCGGCAGCTGCTGGCTGAGAGTGTGATGTTGTCCGTCTGCGGCGCGGCCGTAGGTATCGCAGTGGCGCCGGTGGTCCTCGGGGCACTTCGCACCCTGATGCCCGAGCAGCTCGCCGGAGTCGCTCCCGTACAGCTGGATCTGCGCGTGCTGGCCTTCGCGACGACCCTTGCCGTCGTGACAGGCATCCTCTTCGGGCTCTGGCCGGCCTTCGGGGCCACGCGCGGATCGGCTGTCGCAGCGATCAAGGCGGGTGGTGGCCATGGGGCGAGCGCCGGCGGTACGCGTCGCGCACAGCGAGTGCTGGTTGGTGGAGAGATCGCGATGGCGGGAGTGCTGCTGGTCGGCGCCGGTTTGATGCTGAAGTCGTTCGAAAGACTGGTCTCCACCGAGACCGGCATGGAGCCCGACCAGGTGGCCACGCTGGAGTTGAGTTTCGTGCGCGGCATGAGTCAGCCAGCCCGGATCGACAGGCTGGCCGCGATACTCGACGAAGTGCGCCGCGTGCCGGGGGTGACTGCCGCGGGTGCCGTGAACGACCTGCCCCTTCGCGGCGGCGGTGGCATCGGCATTTCGGTGAAGGTAGACGGAGCGCCCCGGTCAGCGGTCAGGCTGTTCCCACGGTACCTCGTGGCGTCGGAGGGCTACTTCGAGGCCCTGGGAATCGAGCGGCGTCGCGGCCGTTACTTCACCGACGTCGACGGCACGGGCACCGACCGGGTCGCCATCATCAGCGAGGCAATGGCGAGCGCATACTGGCCGGACCAGGATCCTGTCGGACGCACATTCATTTTCGGGGGTGAGGATCCGCCGGTTCGGGTGATCGGCGTGGTGGCAGACGTGCGCGAGAGCGGACTGGAGCGTGACCCCGGACCGCAGATGTACTTCCCGGCACGGGCCAATATCGACATCAACATGGCCATCGTAGCACGCGGCGCTGCCGGCGGCGGCACGCTCCTTGGCGCCCTGACGAGAGCCGTGCGACGCGTGGATCCCGCGCAGGCCGTGTACAATGTCCGCATGATGGACGACGTCATCGGCGCCTCCATGGCATCGCGGAGAGCGAACACGATGCTGATCGCGCTATTCGGTCTGCTGGCGCTGGTGATCGCGGGACTGGGCGTCTACGCCGTGACCGCCAACGCCGTGGCCCAGCGATCGCGGGAGTTCGGCATCCGTGCTGCGCTGGGTGCGACGCGCGGGGCCCTGCTGCGGCACGTTGGGGGTGAGATGGCGGTCGTCGTTGTATCCGGGGTGCTGCTGGGCGCGGCCCTGGCCTGGGCTGTCTCACGAGTGATGGCCGGCATGATCTTCGGCGTGACGGTGCACGACACCACCACGTTCGTAGCGGCTCCACTGGTGCTCGTCCTCGCGGTGGCCCTCGCCACCCTGGTTCCGGCGCGACGCGCGATGCGGGTGGAGCCGGTCACGGTGATGAAAAGCGAATGACGCGCTGAGAGCGGGTTGCGTCGTTCCGTCCCGCTTCCCGTGCCGGAGCGGGTAACGATTCGCCCGTGGGGTTACGCCGTGTATGGCGCTGTAACGTGGCGTGTCGATGCCGCGGCAGAGGTGGGTGCATTCTAGATCTAGATAGCGTCCATCCTGAAACTCGGAGCGCGTGATGGATGGGTTTGGCTCAGCATCAGCACCAGCACCCAGGACCAGGAAGCGGGTCGAGCGTCCAGCACACACGACTCAGGCCGGCTACCCAACTGAGATAGCGCCCAGAATACACGCCGCAACATGGAGGCAGTGACCCGTGATCCTCCGCCGATCGGTCCTCATCTGCCTGGCCGGCACTCTTCTCGTCCCATCGGCGGCCGGCGCCCAGCAGCGGGTGTTCTTTGGCAACCTGCACAGCCATACCTCTTACAGCGACGGATCCGGCACGCCCCAGCAGGCCTACGTCCAGGCGCGCGATCAGGGTCAGCTGCATTTCCTGGCCATCACGGAGCACAATCACGCGCAGGCTGAAAGCGGCGCCGCCGCTGACCGCCGAGACGGCGTGCTGATCGCAACCAATCCTTCACTCTACGTCGGCCCCCAGGCAGAGGCGCTGATTCCCACGGCGAATGCGTTGACCCAGAACGGCCAGTTCGTGGCGCTCTACGGCCAGGAGTTCAGCAGCATCTCGAAGGGCAATCACGTGAACGTGTACGCCGTGAATGATGTCATCCCCGTCGCGAACGGCGAGTTCGACGATCTCGTCACCTGGCTGGAACAGCATCCGGCCAGCGACAACGCTGCACCCATTGTCCAGTTCAATCACCCGGCCCGGAATCGTCCCCCGCACGAGTACGGCGAAGACGACTTCAGCGCCGCCGACTGGCTGACCCGCTTTGGGCGGTTCGTCTCTCTGATCGAGGTCTGGAACGGACCTGCTCTCACGCGGACCAACGGACACGAGCCGAACGAGGTCATGGAGGATCAGTTCCTCGCGTATCTCAATCGCGGGTTCCGGCTGGCTCCGACGGCCGACCAGGACAACCACTACTTCACGTGGGGGACAATCACGGAGGCGCGCACGGCGGTGATCGCGCCCAGCCTGACGTCGGGCGATCTGCTGGCCGCGCTGCGAGCGCGACACGTGTACGCCACGGAGGATTCCAACCTCGAGCTGATCTTCCGCGTCAACGGCGCACTGCAGGGCGATGTGATCACTCCGGCGCCCGCAATCGGCTCAGAGCTCGACATTCAGTTCACCGTCCACGACCCCGATGAGGTCGAGGCGGCGTATGAGATCGAGGTGTATTCCGACGACGGTCCCGGCGGCGCGGTAGCCACCCTCGTCGACGTCGTCTCGACGACGGGCAACACCACGTCGGGCCAGCCAAACGCGATCGCGGGAATCCGCTTTCGCGGTCCAGGCCAGTACGTGCTCTTCAAGGTGCGCCAGATCGGTGAGCACGGGAACGACGACCACGCCTGGACGGCGCCCGTATGGTTCGAAGGCGGCCCCACTCCGCCAGCGCCGGCGTCACCACAGCTTCGCATCACGAGTCTGCTTCCCAATCCGGCGGGCGACGAACTGGAAGACGAGTCCGTGACGATCCGCAACACGGGATCGACTCCGGTCAACCTGTCGGGTTGGACCCTCACGGATCCCACGGGCCGCACCTGGTCGCTCGCAACCGTGGGCACCATTCCAGCGGGCGCCAATCGCACGGTTCTCCGCCAGGGACAGTCGATGGCGCTCAACAATGGAGGGGACACGGTGAAGCTGGTGGCGCCTGACGGTACCATCGTTCATCAGGTGACCTACCAGTCCACCGCGTCAGGTGTCACCATCAGCGTACCGCCGGAGTGATGCGATTCCTGATGGTGGCGGCGAGCGGAATCGCCGATCAGGAATGACTCCCGGTTTCTACCGCACGGCGGGCTACCTTGCCGTGACGGGGCTGCCCGCGATTCTGGTATATGAACGCTTCGGTCTCTCGATGTTGCGCGCGTGTGGGTCAACCTCGACGTCGTGTGGGCCGTCGCACTGACCGTCACCGGCCTGCTGACCATTTCACCGCGCATCGCCCCGGGCCAGTCTGTGACGCCGGTACCGGATCGCATCAGGCGGCGCCGGTTCACGGCAAGGCGGCACCACGGCTATCCGGCGCCCACTGCGCGCAGCAGTGGCGGGAATCGCGAGTGCCCGCGAAAGGAGTCGAACATCGGGAACGTCCGCAACATCATCATTGACGGATCGCGCTGTTCTACCGAACGCTCGAGAAACGCCATCCCCGCTTCGAGATCACCCAGTGCCGCATGGGCCAGTGCGAGGACTCCGGGCTGCACATATCCCGTCGCCCCCCGCTCCATGAGCGTGCCCAGCAGAGTGTCCGCCCGGCGCGCCTGGCCCGCCAATCCGCAGGCGATGATCAGGCTTGCCAGCGCCCAGGGATGGCGTTCCGAGATGCTCGCTTCCGCGACGGCCGCCGCAACGGCCTCGGCGCCCATCCCCTTCTGGACGTAGGCTGCCGACAGCCAGTGATATGCCAGGAAGGACGGCGCATCGACGTCGATGGCCGCGTGCAGGGCGTCGATCGCGTCATCGTACCGCCTGGCGGCGATGAGATGCTGACCATCCATGATCCTGGAATGACCGGAGGCACCCGTCATGCTCGCAGCGCGCCGTGAAATCGCCAGACCGGCGTCCACCTCGCCGGACAGGCATAACCGCACATACGCCAGGCGGTACTGCGCCATCGCCAGGGAAGGATCAAGTTCCACTGCCCGCTCCAGCAGGAGCAGGCCCGCCTTGACGTCGCGCTGCACCCACACCAGGCATGATCCCCTGGCCGCGTTGGTCTCGGCGAGGTCGGGCGCCAGTCGGAGCGCCTCACTCGACTCCTGATCCGTGAGCTCGGCCGCTCGCGTGGCCGGAAGGAAGCCGTAGAACGCCAGCTGCCCGTACGCATCGGAGAGTGCGGCGCGCGCGCGCGCATGCGACGGATCGATCGCTATCGCCTGGCGAAAGTGTTCCAGGCCCTGACCCAGCCCGGCTCCTTTCGGCGTCCACTCGCGCAGGCCGAGGGCATGGAGCTCGTTCGCCCGCTCCCGCGGGGACGGGGCGCCTGGAAGCCCGGCCGCAAGACGCAACGCCGCCTCGACGCCGGCACCGACGAGACGCCCCACTTCGTCCTGCACGGCGAGTACGTTCGTGGCAACCCGATCGTAACGCTCGGTCCACAGCGTGGCATTGTCCCGGGTGCTGACCAGGCGTGCCGTCACGCGTACGTCGTTACCGGCGCGCCTCACGCTCCCCTCCAGCAGCGCGCCGACTCCGAATCGCGCACCGACGTCACGTGCTTCCACCGGCGTGCCCCGCAGCGCCGCCGTCGACGTTCGACCCGTAACCCGAACGTCGGGGATCAGGCCAAGGACGTGAATCACCTCCTCGGTCAGTCCGTCGGCCAGATGGCCGGCCTCGGCGTCCGACGACATGCAGGCGAACGGCAACACGGCGACCGAGAGGCCGTCGGGCGCCTGACGAGGCGGCGGAGCGGACTCGCGCGGCGCCTCCCGGATCGAAGCCGTCGGATCGGCGGCGGCCGTTGGAATGGCCGAGTGACGGGGCAGCGCCGGCTCCACCGTCCCCTCGCGGATGCCGCTGGCCAGATCGACGACCGCCTCGTCAGGCGTGAGGTCGAGTTCCTGAGCAATGATCTCCTGGTAGATCCGCGCCTGCTGGAGCGCGCCGGCACGATCGCCGGCGTCCATGAGGGCGCGCATCAGATCGACGGTGAAGCGGGCACTGAGGGGATCCAGCGCCGCCAGCCTCCGGCGCCAGCGGACCGCAGCTACGGCGTCGCCGTTGTCGCGAGCCGAGCGCGCCAGTCTGTCCAGTCCGACCGCGAGGGCGCGACCGAGCGCGCGACGCTCCTCCTCCACCCAGTGTTCGAATTCCGGAACCGAAGCGAGCCGGAAGCCGTCGAGAAACGGTCCGTCATACAGCGCAACCGCGCGCTCGAAATCCTCGTGCCGGAAGAAATCCTCGAATTCGGCGACGTCGCAGACCACCTCGTCCGGGTTGAGGCGGAGGTCGTGCGTACCGAGAAACAGGTCGCGGAGCTGGGCATCGCGCCGGAGCGCATAGATGGCCTGCTTCAAGGCGTTTCGCCCCTGCTCATCGTCGGCATCGGGCCAGAGCGTCGCCTGGAGGCGATCACGGCTGACGCCTCGCTGGCCGGCCCGCGCGACCATGGCCAGCAGCGCCATGCGTCGCGGTTGCGCCGCCGCACCGAGCACACGTTCCCCTCCCCGATGGACCGAGAGTCCGCCGAACGCCTTGACCTTCAGCACTCGACGTTCTCCCTGGCTCCGACCAGGTCACCCACTGGCACTCCCTGGTATCGTTCCTGCCTTCCAGTCCGCGGCGTCCCCAATGGCGACCGCGACGCCATAATAGGCCGCCGTCATGTGGACCGGAAGTGAACCGGCCCCACCCCGAGCCGTCGCCGCCACATCGCGCGCGGCCAACGGCACGACCGCGGGGCATCCTGCCGGTCCACCTCTCGTCAGGCATGCTGCAACGGACGGTCCCCCGGGCGCGCTCAATGGCGGCCGGGGGGAAGAAGTGAGAATGAGTGTCCGACATGAGACCGAGCAGTAGCAGCGGTGACGGCGGGGCCCGCGAGCGGGCCCCGCCAGTTTCCCGGTGCGCAATCAGAAGGAGATGCCGGCGGTGAATGCCCAGCGACTCCGGTCCGGCATGCCCTGTTCACCGGCGATGCGGCTCGTCGTGACAACGATGTCGCGAACACGAAGCGAGGTGCCCGTCGTGTAGCTGGCATCCCATCCGCGGTCCATCGACTGCCGTTCCTCGTCGAGGTACGTGCGCAGGTCATATCGTGCGATCGAGGCGGAAGCAAACGGCGAGATCGTTACGCCACCCAGCCGGATGTCGTAGCTCACACCACCGCTGGCCGGCAGCGAGACATGCAGGCGGCCGGTGTTGGCGCGGTCATCACCCCACGCCGTGACCCCGGCTCCCAGCGACCCGGCTACCGACAGGCCACGAACGGCGCGCACGTCGTGCGAGACGGACACGCGGGTCGCCACGTCGAGAATCCCCGCGGACACGTCCTCGAACGGCCGGGCGCTACCACGGAGCTGCAACGACATCCTTGTCGGATTGTTCGCCGCCCCGAACCGGTGGGCGTAGATCATGCCGAGCAGCGTGGTGGTTTCTGCGCCACCGTCGCGGGTGAGCTGTGCCGTGTAGAACGAGAGGTTGTTGGAGCCGATGAACGGAACGCCCAGCGCGTCCTGTGCTGTCGCGGCCGTCGGAACCACGCCGGCGACCAGCGACGCGGCGACGACGAGGACGCGGGAACGAACGACGGACATTCGGTTGGTGGAATTCGTGGTGCGTGACATGAGTTGGATCCTCCAGAGGGCGGTATGTGCTGCACGAGGTTCGGTTGCGCCGGAGCCGAGTGCTTCCGACGCCGACAACCTACGGGGCCCGGTCTCGTGGAGGTCTCGGGAAAGTCACCTGACCCAAGCCGTTGGGTGGCGGGCACTTGGGGGGCGGCGCCCGCGATGATCGCCGGGTCCGCGCCGCGCCTAACGGCTTTCGCTCGCGTCCGGCAAGTCGGTCGCCGCACCGCGCCGGAGGCGATTCTGCCGGGCCTGCAGCATCCTCACGCCGCGCACCACCGGCTGGCAGCACCCGGGATCCGGCTCTGCCGATTCTGGCTGCACGGTTGGCGGCTGCGCCGGTGCGGCGCTCCGTACCGATTGGGGCGCGGCGCCGCGCCAGGACGTCCGGCCCTCGCCCGGTCCGAAGAGCCGACGGATCATTCCCATTCGATCGTGGCTGGCGGTTTGGAGCTCACGTCATACACGACGCGGTTCACGCCCTTCACCTCGTTGATGATCCGACCCGATATCCGTCCCAGCACTTCGTGCGGAAAGTGGAACCAGTCGGCCGTCATGCCATCCGTGCTGGTCACGGCGCGCAACGCCACCACGTTCTCATACGTCCGGTAGTCGCCCATGACACCGACCGACCGCACCGGCAGCAGCACGGCGAAGGCCTGCCAGATGTCGTCGTACAGGCCCGCTGCGCGGATCTCGTCCAGGTAGATCGCGTCCGCCTGCCGCAACACGTCGAGCTTGTCCACCGTGAGGTCCGAGAGCACGCGAATGCCGAGCCCCGGACCTGGAAACGGGTGCCGACCGACCATTTCCTCGGGCAGGCCCAGCTCGCGCCCGACATTGCGCACCTCGTCCTTGAACAGCTCCCGCAGCGGTTCGATCAACCGGAATTTCATGTCCGGCTTGAGCCCGCCGACGTTATGGTGCGTCTTGATCGTGACCGACGGTCCGCCTCGTGGTGAGACCGACTCGATGACGTCCGGATAGAGCGTCCCCTGCACCAGAAAGTCCACGTCCGGACCCACATCCGCGGCGGCATCCTCGAAGACATCGATGAAGGTGTGGCCGATGATCCGACGCTTCTCCTCGGGATCTTCCACGCCGCGCAGGGCATCGAGGAAGCGCTCTTCGGCGCGGATGGTCACCAGGTTGATCCCGTGGTTGGCACGAAAGGTCCGTTCGACCTGGTCCCGCTCGTGCAGGCGCAACAGCCCGTTGTCGACGAAGATGCACGTCAACTGGTCGCCGATCGCCTTGTGTACCAGCATCGCCGCCACGGACGAATCGACACCGCCGGAGAGACCGCAAATCACGCGGGCGGGCCCGATCATCGTGCGGATCTTCTCCACTTCTTCGGCAATGAAGGCGCCCGGCGTCCAGGTGGGCCGCGCGTGACAGATGCCGAACAGGAAATTGGAGATGATGTCCTTGCCGCGCACCGAGTGCGCCACTTCGGGATGGAACTGAACGCCGTAGACCGGCCGGCTGGCATGCCGGAACGCGGCCAGCGGGCTGTTGGCGCTGCGGGCGACCGGCAGATAGTGCTCCGGCAACGCGGCCACCTGATCGCCGTGACTCATCCACACCTGCGTCTGCTCGTTCGGTGCGAAGCCATCGAACAGCCCCGACGGTTCGGTCACCTCGAGCATTGCACGCCCGTACTCCCGCTCCGTGGCGGGCTGAATGGCGCCGCCCTCCACCTGCACGATGAGGTTCATCCCATAGCAGACGCCCAGCACCGGCGCGACGTCCAGGATCCCCTCAGGTGCCGCCGGCGCGCCCTCGTCGTACACCGAGTTGGGACCGCCACTCAGAATGATTCCGGTGGGGCCCCATTGGTGAATCCACTCCAGCGTGACTGTGGGCGGATGAATCTCGGAGTACACGCGCGCCTCGCGCACGCGGCGCGCGATGAGCTGCGTATATTGCGAGCCGTAGTCGATGATCAGGATCCGGCTGGCCGTCGTCGGATCGGTCATGCCGTTGGCAGTTGGATGAACTCGACGCGCCGGTTGTCCAGGTCGAGAATGGCGGCCGAGGGCGGGCCATACAACCACCCGCACCCCTCACCGGGATTCACAATCAGCGTGTCACCGCGGGTCTTCATCTCCTCCCGGTGGGTGAATCCGTGAACCACGACGCTGTGCTGTTCGATGGATCGGGGCGCCACGTCCCCGATGTCGTGCACCAGGAGGATGGTCTGCCCGGACACCTCCATGCTGTGGGGCGACTCGAAGAGTTCGATGCCCAGTCCGGAAGCCGCATAGGCGCGGAGCCCTTCATGGTCACCGTCGTTGCGGCCGAATACTCCGGCCAGCGTTACGTTGTTCTCGAGTATGGGACGCAACGCGAACGGCGAACAGAAGTCACCCGCGTGCAGCACCATCCCCACGCCGCGCGCCATCATGTCGCGAATCAGGCCGTCGATCGCCGGCAGCCGATCGTGCGTGTCGGAGAGCAGGCCCAGGAGCATCAGGCGGTCCTCCAGTCCAGAGTGTTCCGCTCCAGACGAATCAGGTCGGCGTACTCCTCGCGGTCAGTGGTGACGGCGAAGCGGTCACCGTCCACGAGAATCTCGGCCACGCGCGGCCGGGCGTTGTACGTCGAGGCCATGCTGTAACCGTAGGCACCGGCCGTGTGGACGGCGAGGAGGTCGCCAGCTTCCACGTCGGGCATCTCCCGGTCCAGCGCAAGAAAGTCCCCGCTCTCGCAGATGGGCCCGACCACGTCGATGCGGCACATGGCGCGGCGGCGCGGCGTAACCGGTTCGATGTGATGGTACGCCTGGTAGTGGGACGGACGCAGCAACTCGGTCATCCCCGCGTCGGTCACCGCGATTTCGCGCCCGCCGCTGCGCTTGCGGTACAACACCCGCGTCAGCAACGTGCCGGCGCCCGCGACAAGGAACCGGCCGGGCTCCACGATGATCTCCAGACGAGTGCGCGCCGCCACGTCGCGCACGATCCGGCCGTACTCCGACAGATCGGGAGGGACTTCGTCCTCGTAGGGAACGGCCAGTCCGCCGCCGATATCGAGGTACTTGACGGTATTGATTCCGTCGGCGCGGAGGTCGTCCAGCAGCGTCGTGATGCGCTCCAGACCGCGGACGTAGGCATCGAGCTGTGCCAGCTGGGATCCGACGTGCATGTCCAGCCCGACGAGGTCCAGATGGGGGAGGTCGCGCGCCACGCGGGCGGCGACCGGCGCCTCGTCATATGGAATACCGAACTTGTGTCCCTTGCCACCGGTCCGGATGTAGGCGTGCGGATTGTCGACCGTGATCTCCGGATTGACGCGCAGTCCGACCGGCACCCTGCGCCCGCGTTCGGAGGCCAGCTGTTCCAGCAGCTGCAGCTCTGCCTCTGATTCGACATTGACGATCCGCACGCCCGCTTCGACCGCTTCGGCCAGTTCCCGCAGTGTCTTGCCGACACCCCCGAAGATGACATCCTCGGGGGCGAAGCCCGATTGCAGGGCACGATACAGTTCCCCACCGGACACGACCTCCGCGCCGCCGCCGGCCTTTCTGACGAGCTGAAGGATTGCCCAGTTCGCGTTGGCCTTGAGGGAGTAATGGATCCGGTGGGCGATTCCGCGCAACGCGCGATCGAGCAGCTTGAACTGCCCCCGGATCGCGGACGCGGAGTAGACGAATGCCGGAGTCCCGATTTCCCTGGCGAGATGCTCGAGCTGGACGCCCTCGCAAGCCAGCGAACCGTCCCGCTGCGTGAGCGTCGGCATCAGTAAGCCCGCGCCCACAACACCTCGTGCCTGGCCGGTTCCCCGGTGACCAGGCACCGTGACGGCGCCGGCGACGACCGGAATTCGGGATCGGGGAGGCAGCGAATCGTGGCCTTGGTCTCGGCTTTGACCCGGGCCTCGACCTCCGGATCGCCGTTCCAACCCGCGTAGACGAAAGCGCCCTCTCCTGCCATCAGCTCCCGGAAACTGTGGTAAGTGATTGGCTCGCGAATGCTGTGCGCCTCGCGCCGTTCCCGCGCCGTTGCCAACATGTTCGACTGGATGCGCTCCAGCAGCGCGCTCACGGCGGGGGCAAGTGCGTCCAGGGGAAGCGATGCCTTCTCGCGGGTATCGCGTCGCGCGGCGACGCAGGCCTGCTTCTCCAGGTCACGGGGGCCCAGCTCGATGCGGAGTGGGACGCCGCGCAGCTCCCACTCGTAGTACTTCGCACCCGGCTTGACACCCTCGCGGGCATCGACCCGGACGCGGAGTCGATCGTCGCCGCGGCCGCCCCACTGCGTGAGGTCGTCGCGAAGACGATTGGCCGCCTCGAGGAGACGTGCCTGCTCCGCATCGCTCTTCCAGATCGGAACGACAATCACTTCGATGGGCGCCAGCCGCGGCGGAGTACGGAGTCCATTGTCGTCACCGTGGGTCATCACCAGGCCGCCGACGAGCCGAGTCGAAACGCCCCAGCTGGTGTTCCAGGCATGCTCTATGGAGCCGGATTCGCTCTGGAACTGCAGCTCGAAGGCCTTGGCGAAGTTCTGTCCCAGGTTGTGCGAGGTCCCCGCCTGCAGCGCGCGGTTGTCCTGCATCATGGCCTCGCAGGCGTACGTGCGCAGGGCGCCGGCGAATCGCTCGGATTCCGTCTTGAGGCCGGTCACGGGCGGCATGGCCATCCACTGTTCCATGAACTCCCGGTAGATCGACAGGATGATCCGCGTTTCCTCCTCCGCTTCGTCGTGCGTGGCATGGGCCGTGTGTCCTTCCTGCCAGAGGAATTCCAGGGTGCGAAGGAACAGTCGGGTGCGCATCTCCCAGCGCACGACGTTGGCCCACTGGTTGATCTTGATGGGCAGGTCGCGGTAGCTCTGCACCCACTTGGCGTACATCGAGTAGATGATGGTCTCCGACGTCGGGCGGACGATCAGCGGTTCGGCGAGCTTCTGGCCACCGCCATGCGTGACGACCGCCGCCTCGGGGGCGAATCCCTGGACGTGCTCCGCTTCCTTGTGCAGGAAACTCTCGGGAATGAAAAGCGGAAAGTAGGCGTTCTCGTGACCGGTGGCCTTGAACATCGTGTCCAGGGCGCGCTGCATCCGCTCCCAGATGCCGTAGCCGTTGGGGCGGATGACCATGCAGCCCCGGACCGGGGAATAATCGGCGAGTTCGGCGCGCAGCACCACGTCGTTGTACCAGCCGCTGAAGTCGGCGGCGCGGGTCGTCAGCTTCCTGTCGTCGGCCATCAATCCTCGTTATCGTCAGTCGTCAGTTGTCAGTCGTCAGTAGTCAGCCACGGAAACGCCCGGCGAACCCCCGCCCGAGCGACCGGGGATTGGCTTTCAGCACCATGAGGAGGTCGTCGAGCGAGAGGTGAGCGTGCCCCACCACGTCGCCCAGCGTACGGACGTTGGCGACCGCGCCCACCACCCCGGCCCCGGCGCCGTCGCGGAGCTGCAGCCGCAGCCCCTCGTCGGTGGGACGGACCTCCACGATGTAGCAGGCCTGTGCGGACCACGCTGCCTTGCGCTGCCGGCCCAGCGGGCCCCGCGAAAAGGCGTACTCCACCGAAGCGCCCGTCCGGCGCAGCGCGGTGGCGATCTCGATCACCTCGGTGTCGGTGACCGGGAACTCCGCGGCCACGTAGAAATCCGTACCGGCGCGAGTCGGCGTCATCAGCCCGCGCGCCCGCAGCAACTCGCCCAGCACCACGTCGCCCATGCCGAAGCCTAACGCGGGGAGGTCGGTGTCACCCAGGTCGCGCAGCAGGGTGTCGTACCGACCGCCGCCGCAGATGGCGCGGAATTCTCCTTTCCGGTCGAACAGCTCGAAGACGAGACCCGTGTAGTACGCCAGGCCCCGCACGATGGACAGGTCGAAGCGGACCCAGTTCGCCACCCCATGGGCAGTCAGGAGTGCCAGGTACCGCTCCATCCGGTCGAGCGACTCGGCCACGTCCGGCTCGGTACCGTGCGCCCGACGCAGTGCGGCCAGATCCGAGGCTGCCACCGCGTCCAGCACGCGCGCCGCGCCGCCGGTGGAGATGCCCGCCTCCTGCAGTCGCTCCGTCAGCCGCGCCCGTGGCTCGCGCTCGATCTTGTCGACGGCCGCGTACGCCGCTGGCACGGCCTCGTCAGGCACGCCCCAGGCGCGCAGCAGGGCCGTGAGCAGCCGCCGGTCCGACACCCGCGCGACGACGTCCTCGGCCGTCAGACCGCACCCACGCATGATCTCGATCGCGACGGCCAGCAATTCGGCGTCCGACCCGATCTCGGCGTCCCCGACGATGTCCACGTTCAGCTGGAAGTGCTCCCGCAGCCGTCCCTTCTGCTGCCGCTCGTGCCGGAAGAGCTGGGGCAGCGAATACCACCGCACCGGCTTGCGCAGCGCGTTAGCTCGCGCGGAGACCATGCGCGCGAATGTCGGGGTCATTTCCGGCCGGAGCGCCACTTCCCGCCCACCCTTGTCCGTGAAATGGTAGAGCTGCCCGACGATCTCCTCGCCGCTCTTGCGGGTGTACAGTTCCAGCGGCTCCAGCGGCGGCCCGTCGTACTGCTCGAACCCGAACCGGCGCGCGACATCGTGCCAGACGCGAAAAACGTGCTCGCGTTCTGCCAGTTCCCTGGGGTAGAAATCGCGAAATCCGGGGAGTGCTCCCGCTGACATTGGGGAAAGCTACCCGGCCAGCGGATCGACCTGCAAGCGAGCCATCGCATCGCCGACCGTGTGAAACGAACCGGTGACGAGCACCGTCGCCGCCAACCGCGCCGCAGTCTCGATGGCGCGGTCGAAATCGGGCTCCAGCAGCGCGTCCCATCCGTTGGCCCGCGCGAAACCGACGGCCTCCTCCACCCGCCAAGCCCGGCTCTCCGGTGCGGTGGGCGCATTGGTCAGCACGAAGAGGTCCACCACAGGCGCGAGGGCGCCCATGACGCCACGCCAGTCCTTGTCGGCCAGCACGGTCAGGAGCGCGGCCACAGGGCGCGGCTCGCCAACTGCCTGCACTGTCGCCGCGAGGACCGCGGCACCATCCGGATTGTGCGCGACGTCGAAGATGAAGCGATCCTCACGGTGGAATCGCCCGGGCAGGCGGACCGACGACAGACACGCCGCGGCCTCGTCGAGCGACACCGACCAGCGGCTGCCGGCGGCGCGCAGCATGAGCAGGGCGAGGATCGTGTTCGACGCTTGCGGCCGGCCGGCCAACGGTGTGTGCAGTCGGCGGGACTCACCGGCGAGCGTGACCTCGAAGCTGGTACCGGCCTCGGAGACGACGATGCCGGACGGCGGCGCATCCGCTCGCACGCTGACGACCGGGTCGGCGCCGTGCTCACGCGCGAGGGACGCCAACAGCCCCTCGATCGCCGGATCGGGCTCGCCAATGACGGCGGGGATACCGGGCTTGAAGATTCCCGCCTTCTCGGCCGCGATCTCCTCCCGCGTGGTACCCAGGTACTCCACGTGGTCGATGCCGATCGAGGCGACGCCGGCGGCAACGGGCCTAACGACGTTCGTCGCATCCAGCCGCCCGCCCAATCCCGTCTCGATGATCGCCACGTCGACACCCGACCGGGCGAACCAGTCGAACGCCATCGCGGTCGTGGCCTCGAAAAACGTGGCGCCGGTGCGCTCGACCTCGGGAGTCCACCGGGTAATGAACTCCACAACGTAGTCCGCATCGACCGGCCGGCCATCGACAAGAAACCGCTCCCGGAAGTCCACGAGGTGCGGCGACGTGTACTTGCCCACCCGGAAGCCCCGCCGACGGAGGATCGCCTCCAGCGTCGCGCAGACGCTGCCTTTCCCGTTCGTCCCCGCCACGTGAAAGTGGTTCACGCCGTCATGCGGATCACCCAGGGCAGCCAGCAGCGCCACCGTGCGTTCGAGCCCGAACCGCGACCCGCCGGTCGTACGCTCGAACAGAAAGTCGAGTGCCTGCTGGTACCGGCTCAGGCGGTGGTCCACCCCGCCACGGCCGGCTTGCCGCTCATGTGGCGCAACAGTCGGCCGACCGTCGTCTTGAGATCCCGCCGATGCACCACAGCATCCAGCATGCCGTGATCCAGCAGGAATTCGGCGGTCTGGAACCCCTCGGGCAGATCCTGACCCAGCGTCTGCTTGATCACGCGCGGCCCGGCGAAGCCGATCACCGCGCCGGGTTCGGCGAGGATCGCGTCACCCAGCATGGCGTAACTCGCGCTCACGCCACCGGTGGTCGGGTTGGTCATGATGGACACGTACGGAATCCGCCGCTCGGCCAGCTGCGACAGCACCGCGCTCACCTTGGCCATCTGCATCAGGGACAGCACACCCTCCTGCATGCGGGCACCACCGGACGCCGAGACGATGAGCAGCGGATGCTTCTTTTCGAGGGATCGCTGCGCCAACCGGGAGATCTTTTCGCCCACGACGGAGCCCATCGAGCCGCCCATGAACGCGAAGTCCATCATCCCGATTCCCACGGGCATCCCGGCCAGGGTTCCGGTAGCCGTGAGGATCGCGTCGTAGTCGGCGACCTGGCGGGCCTTCTTGACCCGCGCCTGGTATTCCGGGAACTGCAGCGGATCGGTGGACCGGATGTCGGGTTCGGTCTCGGTCCATGTATCCTCGTCGAACAGCAGGCGGGCGTACTCCACGGCCCGCAGCCGCCGGTGGTAATCGCAGGACGGGCAGACGTTGAAGTCCCGGACGAACTTCTCCCGGATGTCCGTGTGGCCGCACGCCTCGCATTTCTCCCAGGCATCGGGCGGAATCTCGAGACGTTCAGTGCGCGGCGCACGGGGCTTCTTCTCTTTGCGAAACCAGGCCATATCCACACTAAGAATGCAGAACCGGGAGGCGGGATGCGAGACCCGTGAGGTCCGAGGGCGCCGGGATCAGGTCGCGGGGCGCGACCAGAGCCCGTGACCGGGGACGTCAACGGGAGACGATGGGCAGGTCGCCGGCTCGTCCCCTTCCTTCCGCCGAGATCCTCACCAGCATGCCGACCGCAATCCAGCAGGCCAGCAGGAACGACCCGCCATAGGAAAAGAACGGCAGCGGGATACCGGTAATCGGCATCAGGTTGATCGTCATCCCCACGTTCACGATGACGTGAACGAACCAGCTCCCCGCCAATCCGAGGGCGACCAGTGAACTGAAGGTATCGCTGGCTCGTGTGGCGACCCGGATCACGCGCAGGAAGAGCATGAGGAACAGCATCAGCGCGGCGCTCACACCGAGAAACCCCAGTTCCTCTCCCAGCACCGCCCAGATGAAGTCCGTGTGCTGTTCGGGGAGGAAGGCGAGCCGTTTCTGAGAACCCTCGGTGAATCCCTTCCCGGTCCAGCCACCCGAGCCGATGGCGATTCTCGATTGCAGGACCTGGTAGCCCGATGCCCTGGGGTCGCTCGAAGGATCGAGGAACGTGAGCAGGCGGGCCTGCTGGTGCGGCTCGAGCCTGTACCAGATGAGCGGGGCCGCCACGCCCACCATAACATTGGCCAGCACGAGCCCGACACCTTCGACGACGTAGGGCTTGTACCTCCAGACCACGACCAGCAGGAGAATGAACCAGGCGGCCCACGGTCCCACACTGCCGGCCAGCACCAGGCTGATGGCCGGGCTGGCGGCAAAGAGCAGGAGCGTCCCCGACACACCCGCCCAGAAGAGCATGGCGAAGAAGATCCCGATGAAGACCAGTCCCGTTCCCAGGTCGGGCTGCGCCATGACCAGCGCCCACGGGACGAGAACCACGACCGCCGGCTTCACCAGGTCCAGCAGGGATTTCGGCTTCACGCGGTACGACGCCAGGACCTTGGCGAGCATCAATGCCACCGCCAGCTTGGCCAGTTCCGACGGCTGGAGGCGCAGGCCGCCGACGCTCAGCCATCCCTTCATGCTGGCCGCTGTTCCCGCACCCGACCCGAAGGCCAGCGTGACAAGGAGCAGGAGGATGGCCATGGCGTATGCCGGTACGGCCGCCCACTCGAGGAAGCGTACCGACAGCCGTGTGGTGACGAAGAAGGCGATAAGTCCGATCGCGAGCCACTGCAGCTGGCGGAGCCACGCGCCCTGGACGGCGCTCACCGGGACGTCGGTCTGGCCGGCGCTGTACACCGTCGCGATGCCGAACGCGGTGAGCAGCAGCGCCGTCATCAGCAGCGGATAGTCCGCCGTGGTGCGCTTGATCATCCGGCCGTGTTGGTGGGCGCAATCACCGCTGTTTTCAGATAGCGCTCCATCATTTTCGTCGCAATCCGCGCCGCTACGTACCCGTGCTCACCGAATTCAACCAGCACGGCGACGACGATCTTCGGGTCATTCTTGGGCGCAAAGCCGACGAACCAGCCGTGGTCCTTCCCGGCGTTCTGACTGGTGCCGGTCTTCCCTGCCACTTCCACGCCCTTGATGGCCGCACTGGCCGCCGTGCCGCGGGTGGACACCACGCCATGGAGCGCTTCGCGCAGCCCGGCCATCTGGTCCGGCGTCAGGTCGAAGACCTTCGTCCGCTCGACCGGCCGGCTCACGATGGACGGCCGAACGGCGTGTCCATCGGTGGCCAGCGCCGTGTAGAATCGCGCCATGCTCATCACGGTCTGGTCATTCTCACCCTGCCCGATGGCCAGGTTGAGCGTGACGGCGTTCGTCCAGTTGCGCGGCCCGTAGCGCCGATTGAAGTAGTCGATGGCTTCCGGCCACCCCGGCGCGCTCTCCTCCGGCAGGTCCAGGCCCGTCCGGTGGGAGAACCCCATCTCGGTCCCCCCGGCGAGGAACCGATCCAGCCCGAGCCGGAGTCCCAGCTGGTAGAAGTACACGTCGCACGACTTCTCGATGGCCTGTGCCAGCGTCAACGATCCGTGGCCCTTTTTCTCCCAGCATCGGAAGGGACGTGAGCCGAATTGGTAGCTGCCGCGGCAGGGCTCGGTCATGCGGTCGTCGAGGCCGACGATACCGGCCTCCATGGCAATAATGGCCGTGGCCAGCTTGAAGGTCGATGCAGGTGGATAGGCGCCCTGGAATGCCTTGTTGTACAGCGGCTTCCTGGGATCCTCGAGCAGCGCGGCGTACGCTGTACGCGAGATGCCGCCGATGAATGCGTTGGGATCGAACGCCGGGGCGCTGTGTAGCGCCAGCACGGCACCGGTGGTGGGATCGATCGCGACGGCGCCTCCCTGCATCGTCGAGTCGAACAGGCTGGCCGTGAAGCGCTGCAGGTCCAGGTCGATGTTGGTCCGCAGGTCGGGACCCGATTCCGGCGTCCGGTCAGGGCGTGCCCCGGCCTGCCGGACCACCCTGCCCCGTGCGTCCACCTCGACGAAGCGTGAGCCCTCGGTGCCGCGCAGGTCGCTCTCGTACTGCCGTTCCAGTCCGGCGCGCCCGATCTGCTGGCCCGGCTTGTAGTTGGCATACGCTTCACTGGCCAGTTCGGCTTCGTTGATCTCTCCGGTGTAGCCGACCAGTGCGGCGACGGCTTTCCCATCCGGATAGTGCCGCTTGGGCGCAGACTGGATCACCAGACTGGGGAACCGGCTGCGATGCTCCTCGAGCACCGACACTTCCTCGAAGGAGGCGTCGGTGATGATCCGCGCCGGTCGTGCGGGGTTGGCCCGGTAGCGCCTCACAATCGTGGCGATCTGGCTGTCGCTCATCGGAATGATCGAGGAGAGCCGCTCCAGCGCGGCCCGCAGTGAGTCGGACCGGGGGCTGAGCATCGAGACCGTGTACCCGGGGATGTTCTCTGCGATGACCTGGCCGTGCCGGTCGAGGATCATTCCGCGGGGCGCGGCCAGCGGCACCTCATTCAGCCGGTTGTCGTCCGACTGCAGAGCGAAGCTGGAGTGTTCCAGGATCTGCGTCCGGAAGAAGGCGGCGATCAGCACGCCGATCAGGACCGAGACGATGCCGGCCGCGAACCGGCCCCGCCGGTGGACTTCGTTAGGCTGCAGGTTCATCGCGTTCTCTCCGCGGAGCGACGGAACAGCGCCACCACCACCAGGCCCGCGAGGCCGGTCGCCAGCCCCGAGAGCGGCGACCAGAAGGCGAGCTGGACGGCCAGTTCAGCGAACGACAGGCGCCGTTCTGCCACAAGATACAACACGTCGAAGGCCCATTTGCCGGCGGCGATGAAGATCGCCTGCAACAGCACGTTGTCCCCGAAGACCGCCGCTTTGAGCCATGACGCCGAGAACCCGACGGTACTCAGGGCCAGCGCGCCGGCCCCGAATGACAGTGGCGTGAGGGAGTCGCTGATCACGCCGGTCAGGAGCCCGATGACCGCAGCGACACCGGGGCGCACCTGCACCGCCGTCACCAGGACGGCAATGACGAGAAAGTCCGCCGTCACGCGCATGCCGAGCAACGGGCGCACGGTGTAGTGGAGCACCACGAGGAGGAGGAACAGACCGATGCCCCGTACCAGGGCCAACCAGCTCATGGCGGCGGCCTCGACCCCGGTGTCACCGGGGGGCCGCCTGCCGGCGCAGCCAGCGAATCGGCTCCGCGACGGATGGCCTGCCGCGCCGAGTCGGCGCTGGCCGGCGAGCTCCAGACCGCGGACAGGTCATTGCGCTCGGTCATCGGCAGCAGGACCATGACGATGGTCACGTCGGCCGGCATGACCATGGGACGCACCAGGTACGTCCGCGACCACCCTTCGCCCGTCTCCAGTTCCTCCAGTACGGTGCCGATGGGAATACCGCGGGGGAACACGCTGCCCAGTCCGGAACTCACCACCGCCATCCCGGCCGGGAGCGAATCGCGGAAGGGGATGCCACGCAGCTCCAGTAGAAAACGGGCCGGCGCGTCGGCCAGGTGGGGACCGATGATACCGAACGCGGACCCGTCGGCACTCATCGCGCTCACGCGGAAGTCGGGGTGGGTCCAGAGCATGGCCGTGCTGGTACTCGCTTCGGTTCCGATCACGGTTCCCACGAGACCTTCCGGCGCAACCACCGCGGAGCGCTCCACGACGCCGTCTTCGTGCCCCGCCGTCACGATCACGGTGTGCGCCTCGCCCATCTCCGGGCGGTGCAGCGCCTCCGCCGGTACGAACGCGGAACGGACGCGCGCGCCCAGGCCCAGCAGCGCTCGCAGGCGGTCGTTCTCGCGCACCATGTCGGTGAGATCCGCGTTTCGCAGGACAAGGCTGTCGAGCCGGGCCGCGCTGAGGTCACGCTCGATGAAGGCGCCACGCGCCCGCTCGAACTGTGCCTGCAGACGGATCAGCGGACCGACGAAGGTCTCCCGGACGGCCCCCGCGACCGACTGCCGCAGTGGCGCGGGGAGGATTGTGACCAGGAGCGAGAGGACGACGCAGCCGGCGAGGACCACGGCATCCGCACGCGTACCGGAGCGGGTGGCGCGCGCCACGACGAGCCCTCAGGTGCTCAGGACGGTCCAGTACTTCTCTTCGTCGTCGAGGATGCGGCCCGTCCCACGCACGACGCAGGTGAGCGGATCCTCATCGACGTGGATCGGGAGCCCGGTCTCCTGGTGCAGGACGAGGTCAAGGCCCCGGATCAGCGCGCCCCCGCCGGTCATCACGATGCCCCGGTCAACGATGTCCGACGCCAGCTCGGGCGGGGTGATCTCCAGCGCCCGGCGCACGGCGTCGACGATCTGCTGAATGGGTTCCTGGATGGCCTCGCGGATTTCCGACGAATGCACGCGCACGGTCTTGGGGATGCCAGAGACGAGGTCACGTCCCTTGACGTCCATCTCCTTTTCGTCTCCCACCGGCGCGGCCGACCCGATGTTCACCTTGATCAACTCCGCAGTGGGCTCTCCGATAAGGAGGTTGTAGTTCTTGCGCATGAACTGGACTATGGCCGTGTCCAGCTCGTCGCCCCCGGTCCGGATGGAGGTGTCGCTGACGATGCCGGAGAGCGCGATGACGGCGATCTCGGTGGTGCCGCCGCCGATGTCGATCACCATGTTGCCGGTAGGCGTCTCGATGGGCAGGCCGACCCCGATGGCGGCCGCCATGGGTTCGGCCACCATGAACACCTCCTTGGCCCCGGCGCCTAACGCGGAGTCGCGCACTGCGCGCTTCTCCACTTCGGTGATGCCCGAGGGCACGCAGACGATGACGCGCGGCTTGATCTTGAACATCCGGTTCCGGATGATCAGCTCCAGGAAGTAGCGGAGCATCTTCTCGGTAACGTCGAAGTCGGCGATGACGCCGTCCTTCATGGGCCGCACGGCGATCACGCCGTCGGGCGTGCGCCCCAGCATGCGCTTGGCCTCGAGCCCCACGCCCTTGACCCGCTTGGTCTCCCGGTCGATCGCCACGACGGAGGGTTCGTTGAGCACGATGCCCTCGCCCTTCACGTAGATGAGCGTGTTGGCGGTGCCGAGGTCGACCGCGATCGCGTTGGCGGAAATGAACCCGCCCGCCTTCAGAAATGGCCAGCGCATTTATGTGGACGTGACGCGTCGGGGACGCATCGGGCAACGAGGGATCGACGGGTGGCGGACGAAGGGTAACCTAGCCGGGTCGGTCGAGCGTTGCAAGATATTGCGCTTTCACAACCTAGACTCACTCGGTTGAGGAATTGCTGGAGGCTTCCAATAGCGACATGCCGAACTCGGCTGTAACGGCCACCGGCCGGGCCGCTGCAGTTCTCCGCGGCGCCCGGCCCACACCGCAGTGAGCGGCTGGCCGGGGTCGCGCCGGGCTCCCGTTAGGCGCACTCAGGCGTTAGGCGGAAACGGCCCCGGCCATGTCCCGGTGACCTGCATCGCAGCGCCGCGGGATGACCCGCATGCATGGTGTACGATGGAATCCCGGTGCCGGGAACACGCCCGGTACCTGTCATGCACCCAGACCCTGCGGCACAGCCCGTTGGAGGTTCATCACATGACCCGCGTACTCTTCATGGCCGCCCTGGCGGTCACGACAGCATGGATCGCCCCAGCCGCCGCCGGCGCGCAGGATACAGTGTCGCGCGCCGGTACCGTCGTGCGCATGCCATCGTATGAGTCACTGCTCTCCGCCATCACCGCTACCTCGACGGCCGCTGAGAAGATCAAGGCGCGCGTCGCGCTCACCACGGCCGAGGTCCGCGTCGTGAGCGTGAGCGAGTTCGTCGATGACGCCCGGGAAGAGGCGTTCGACGAAGCCATCGATCGCCAGAAGGACAACCTCCCCGTGCTGCGGGAAGCCATATCGAAAGCCGCACCCATCCGTGATGCGCTCGCCGCCCATGCCAACAAGCCGACAGCGAACGACGTCGTCGCGGTGGACATCGCGGAAGCGGGCGACGTCATTGTCTACATCAAGAGCTAGCGACGACTCCGTTCAGTCCGTCGCACTCCAGTCGTCGCCGGATCGCCGCACGCCTGTGCGCGAGGTCCGGCGGCTACTGGCCGGTGCTGCCAAAGCCCCCAGCGCCGCGGGCGGTATCCGCCAGCTCCGCTGCCTCCGTCAGCACCGGAGATTTGAATTGCGCGAACACCAGCTGGGCAATCCGGTCTCCACGGCGAATCGTCACGGCGTCGTCGCCGCCGTTCTGGAGGATCACCTTCAGCTCGCCCCGGTAGTCCGGGTCGATCGTCCCCGGTGCGTTGGGCAGCGTGATCCCATGCCGCAACGCCAGCCCCGAACGCGGTCGGACCTGCAGCTCCAGACCGGGCGGGAGTTCAAACACGAGACCGGTGGAGACCGCGCGACGCTCGCCCGGCGCGAGCCGGAAGTCCGGTTCGGCGGACGCCACGTCGTATCCCGCTGCTCCAGCCGTCTGGCGGGATGGAAGCGGCAGGTCAGGGTTGATTGAGAGACGCTGGACTCTCACGTGACGCATTTGCGGGTGACTGGTTGCGTGTCTGCGGTTGCACTGCCCGGAACTGGTGCTGGGCGCCCGAGTCAGTCTGGTGCCATCCCCTCGGTGCCAACTGGCCCGCCCAGCATCAGCTCCAGCCACCGGCGGACGCGCCGGCGTCGAATCTGTTCCTATTTCAGGAGGTCGGCCGGAGCGTGCAGCGCCAGACCGAACGCCTCCGCGACACCGGGATACGTCACCTTCCCATCGGCAATGTTCAACCCCTTCAACAGCGCACCGTTTTCAAGCAGGGCGCGCTTCCACCCCTTGTTGGCCAGCTGCATGGCGTAGGGGAACGTCGCATTGGTCAACGCCAGCGTCGAGGTGCGGGGTACGCCCCCCGGCATGTTGGCCACGCCGTAGTGAATCACACCTTCCACCACGTAGGTGGGGTTTTCGTGCGTCGTGGGCTTGATGGTCTCGACGCACCCGCCCTGATCCACCGCGACGTCCACGATCACCGAGCCGTTCTTCATCCGCTTCAGGTCCTCGCGCCGGACGAGCTTGGGCGCCTTCGCTCCCGTGATCAGCACGCCGCCGATCACCAGGTCCGCCGTCTCGATCGCGTCCAGGATGTTGTGACGGTTCGAATAGATCAACTGCACGTTGGCCGGCATCACGTCGGACAGAAAGCGCAGCCGCTCCAATGAGAGATCCAGTATGACCACCCGGGCTCCCATTCCGGCGGCGATCTTGGCGGCGTTGATGCCGACGATCCCGCCTCCCAGGATCACCACCTTCGCGGGCGGCACACCCGGGACGCCACCGAGCAGCACGCCACGCCCGCCGTACAGCTTCTCCAGGTACTTCGCGCCTTCCTGCACCGCCATCCGCCCCGCCACCTCCGACATGGGGATGAGCAGCGGGAGCTCGCGATTGGGCAACTCCACCGTCTCGTACGCCACGCAGATGGCACCATTGGCCATGTGCACGCGAGTCAGTTCTTCGTCGGCGGCGAAGTGAAAGTAGGTGAAGATGAGCTGACCGCGCCTCATGCGCTTCCACTCCGGCTCGATCGGCTCCTTCACCTTCATGATCATCTCGGCGGCTGCCCAGACCGCGTCAGCATCCGCGCCGATCCGGGCTCCGGCCGCGACATATTGGCCATCCTCGAAGCCGCTGCCCTCTCCCGCCCCTTTCTCCACCATGACCTGGTGGCCGGCGGCAACCAGCGACTCGGCCCCGGCAGGGACCAGGGCAACCCGGTTTTCGTTCGTTTTGATTTCCTTCGGTACGCCGATGAGCATGGTCGTCTGGATCGGGCTCGTGGTGAGTTCAGGGCGCGAGGCCGGCTCGACCCAGCGTCAGGATCGTCTGGCGCTCCGGCGCAAGAAATTCGTGACATGCTTCCGCGACATCGTCCGCCGTGATGGCCTCGATCCGCGCGAGGGTCTCGTCCAGCGGCAGCCACGGCTCATGATAGAGTTCCGCCGTCGCCAGCCGGAACATGCGCGACGAGGGGGACTCCAGTGAGAGCGTCAGCTGACCCTTCAATTGGTTCTTGCCGCTGGCAATCTCGCCGTCGGGGAATCCCTCGCGAGCGACGAGGTCGAGCTGGTGAGAGATCTCCTGCATGGCCCGGTCGCCGTTCTCCGGTGACGTACCGGCGTAGACGCCGTGCATGCCCGAATCCCGGTGATACGACTGGAACGTGTGAACGGAATACGCGAGCCCCAGTTCCTCGCGCACCCGCTGAAACAGGCGCGACGACATCCCGCCGCCCAGGATCAGACTCGCCAGCGTCAGGACGTAGCGACGCGGATCGCCATAGGCGATCGTCGGGCATCCCATGACGATCTGGAGTTGTTGACTCTCCCGCTCAACGTGTCGGCGGGACGGCGGGACGACAGCCGGATACGGCACGCCGGGGACGCCCTCCCCTCCACCGTTCATGGCCTCCCAGCCCGTCTCGCGCAGCGTGTCGATCAGCTCATCGTGCTGAACGCGCCCGGCCGCTGCGATCACCATGTGGCGCGGGCGGTACGCCACGTCGTGGAGCGCGCGCAGGCGGGCCAGGTCGATGGACCCGACCGTGTCGCGCGTGCCCAGGATCTGGTATCCGTAGGGGTGGGAGCCCCACAGGGCCTCGTTATGCAGTTCGAACACGAGATCGTCGGGCGTATCCTCCACCATCGAGATCTCCTCCAGCACGACCCGGCGCTCGAGTTGCAGGTCGCTGTCCCGCAACGCAGGCCGGAAGACCATGTCGCCGAGAACGTCGGCCGCGGCCGGCAGGTGCTCATCGAGCACCCGCGCCTGAAACGACGTGTGCTCACGCGCCGTGAACGCGTCGAGCGAACCGCCTAGGCTCTCCAGCGACATCGCGATGTCACGCGCGCTGCGGCGCTCGGTTCCCTTGAACACCATGTGTTCCAGGAAATGGGATATGCCCATTTCCTCGGGGCGCTCATGCACCGAGCTGCGGCGCACCCAGACGCCGAGCGCCACCGAGCGCACGCTCGGCATGGTTTCGGACACTACCGTCAGTCCGTTGTGGAGCGAGGTGCGGCGAACGGACAGATCAGGAGTCGTTCCGGGGCGGAGTGAACCGGGATGTGAGAGACCCGGATGGGGAACACCGGCACGGCCGCGCTGTCCGCTCCTCCGCCGCGAGGGCATGTCCTACTCCCGGTCGCGACCCCCGCCGCCACGACCGCCACGGCGCGGTCTGCGGCCACGCTCACCACCACTGCCGCTCTCGCCTGCGTCCGACGCGGTGGCGGCGCCGACGGCCTCGCCCTCGCCGGTGTCAGTTCCTGCCTCTGACGGCGCAGCGTCGGGTGCCGCCGCCTGTGGCTTCGGCACCAACGCCTTCATCGACAGGCGGAGTCGGCCCCGCTCGTCACGATCGATGAGCTTCACCGTGACGCGCTCACCCTTCTTCACCACGTCCTCGGTCTTTTCGGTCCGCTGGTGCCGCATCTCGGAGATGTGGAGCAGCGCTTCTGTGCCGGGCATGATTTCGACGAAGGCACCGAACGCGGTCGTGCTCTTCACCGTACCCTCATAGATGGTACCGACCTCCGGCTCGGCCGTGATGGCGGCCACCATCTGCCGCGCACGCTCCATGGCCTCGCCGCCGACGGCTGCGATTGTCACCGTGCCGGAGTCGTCGACCGAGATCTCCGCTCCGGTCTCGTCCTGGATGCCGCGGATCGTCTTGCCCTTGGGACCGATCAGGTCACCGATCTTCTCCGGGTTGATCGACATGGTGATGATGCGCGGAGCGTAGGGCGACAGCTCGGGGCGAGGAGCCTCCAGGGCCTTCTTCATTTCAGACAGGATGTGCAGCCGGCCTTCGCGCGCCTGGGCCAGCGCTTCCCTGAGGATCGAAAGGTCCATCCCTTCGATCTTGATGTCCATCTGGATGGAGGTGATGCCCGTTTCGGTGCCGGCCACCTTGAAGTCCATGTCGCCCAGGTGGTCCTCGGTCCCGAGGATGTCGGTGAGGATGGCGTACTTGGAGCCCTCCTTGATCAGCCCCATGGCCACGCCGGCGACCGCCGCGCGGACCGGTACACCGGCATCGAAGAGCGCCAGCGAACCGCCGCAGACCGAGGCCATCGATGAGGACCCGTTCGACTCGAGCACGTCCGAAACGATCCTGATCGTGTACGGGAAGTCCTCGTATGGCGGGAGAATGCCCTGGAGCGCGCGTTCGGCCAGGTTGCCATGCCCTATCTCGCGCCGGCTGGTGCCGCGCATGGGGCGTACCTCGCCCGTGGAGAAGGGCGGGAAGTTGTAATGCAGCATGAAGGACTTGGTGCTCTCACCCAGGTCCTTGATCGAATCCAGCCGCTGCACGTCGTCGGCCGTGCCCAGCGTGCAGGAGACCAGCGCCTGCGTCTGTCCGCGGGTGAAAAGCGCCGACCCGTGTGCGCGTGGAAGGAGGCTGGTGTCGATCGAGATCGGGCGAACTTCGTCGGGCGTGCGCCCGTCGACCCGGCGGCCCGTCTCGAGGACCTGAGAGCGAAGCGCGCTGTACTCAATGTCACCCAGCAGATTGCCGACGTGCGCCGTCCAGTCCGGATTCTCGGCGGCCAGGAGCGTGGCAACGGTTTTCTTGACGTCCTCGACCGCCTGGATGCGGGTGTGCTTCTCCTTCTGATTTATGGCCGCGACGATCTTCGCCTCGGCTTCCTGCTTCAGCCGAATGGCCAGGTCCCCGGGCGCCTCGGCCCTGGTCCACGGCATTTTCGGGGACGAGCCGGCGGCTTTCAGCAGTTCCTGCTGGTAGCCGATGATCTCACTGATGCCCTTGTGACCCAGGGTGAGCGCCTCGATCATGTCGGCTTCGCTCACCTCGAGGCAGCCGCCCTCGACCATGTTGATCGAGTGGTCAGTCCCGGCCACTATCACTTCCATGTCGCTGTAGGCGAGCTGCTGGAACGTCGGATTGAGAACCCACTTCTCCTGGACGCGGCCGACCCGGACGCCGGCAACCGGCCCGTTCCAGGGGATCTTGCTGGATGCCAGGGCGTACGAGGCCGCCACCAGGCCCAGGACGTCAGAGTCGTTCTCCTGATCGCCGGAAATCACGTAGATGTAGACCTGGACTTCGTTCTTGAACCCCTCGGGAAAGAGCGGGCGAATGGTCCGGTCGATGATGCGGGCGGCGAGGATCTCGTGATCGTGCGGTCTCCCTTCGCGCTTGATGAAGCCGCCGGGGATCTTCCCTGCCGCGTAGGTCTTTTCCTTGTACTCGACCAGCAGCGGGAAGAACGGGAGCGTGCTTTCCCTGTCGCTCACGGTGACCGCGGCCAGGACCATCGTGTCGCCGAAGGTGACGACGGCGCTGCCAGCAGCCTGCTTCGCCATGCGCCCGGTCTCGATGATGAGGCGCCTGCCGGCGAAGGTCTTTTCGATTCGATGCGTCATTGTTCCCAGTGTAACCTCGGTTTCGCTGCGAGCGGACGCCCTGTGCGTCCGGAGCGGGAATTCCCTACCGGGAAACGCAAAACGCGCGGGCGAACTCGTGCCCGCGCGGTTCCGTTGCCCGATGCGTGTTAATGGCGGAGGCCAAGATCGGCGAGGATCTGGCGGTACCGCTCGACGTCGGTGCGCTTCAGATACTCCAGCAGGCGACGCCGCTTACCCACCATTTTCAGGAGGCCGCGCCGGCTGTGGAAGTCCTTCACGTGACCCTTGAAGTGCGAGGTCAGGTACTGGATTCGCTCCGTCAGGAGCGCGATCTGCACCGGAGCCGAACCGGTATCCCCGTCGTGGGTCCGGTACCTGGCGATTGTCGGTGCCTTTTCAAAACTCATGACGTATATTCTCCGCGCGTCCGCGTCGCGTGCATAGCTAAGTCCTTTGGAGCACAGCAATTTACTGGCTCCGACTTCCTCTGTAAAGGCATACTCTGAGTGCCCGAACGCTACCTCGGTCAGACGCTGGGAAAGTACCGGATCGAGAGCCTGCTCGGGTCTGGGGGGTTCGCGTGGGTCTTCAAGGGACACGACCCCGAGCTCGACATTCCCGTCGCGGTCAAGGTCCTCAAGCCTCAGTACGCCGGTGAGCAGCAGGTCGTCGAACGCTTCAGGCGCGAGGCCTCCACCGCTGCCCGGCTCCGCCACCCGAACATCATCAAGATCTACGCGGTTGGTCGCGAAGGGGACGCTGTCTATTTCGCGATGGACTTCCTGCCGGGCGGACTGTCCGACCGGCTGGAGACGACCCAGTGTCTGCCCGAGGACTACGTGTTGCGCGTCGGCATCGACGTGGCGCGCGCGCTGGGTTTCGCACATCGGGAAGGGGTGATCCACCGCGACATCAAGGTCGACAACATCCTGTTCGACGCGCACGGCAACGCCGTCGTGGCCGACTTCGGGATTGCCCGCGCGGTGTCGGGCTATACCAACCAGACCGGCACCAACATGGTGGTCGGGACTCCGCAGTACTTCGCCCCCGAACAGGCCCGTGCCAAACCCCTCGACGGCCGCGCGGACATCTACTCGCTGGGTGTTACCCTCTTCCGGGCGGCCACCGGTCAGTTGCCATTCGAGGGTGAGGACTGGTACGAGATCGCCCGCCAGCATGTCGAGGATGCGCCGCCGCCACCGCGGACCCTCAACCAGTCGCTGTCTCCGGAATTCGAGACGGTCGTCCTGCAGTGTCTGGAGAAGAATCCGGATGACCGGCCCGCGACGGGCGAACTGCTCGCGGAAACGCTGCACGCGATGCTCCAGGCGAGACGGGATCCGTCCGCGGCCAGCACCATCACGGTGCCGACCATGTCCGGTATGACGCCACCCAGCGCGCGGATCAGCCGCCAGGTCGTCCGGCCCACGCCGAAACGTACGCTCATACCGGCGGCGATCGTGACGATGGTGGTGGTCGGAGGCCTCGCCGCCCTCCTGACGCGCCCATTTGGCGCGACCAGCCTGGCCACGGGTAATCCCGCCGATTCTCTGGCTGCGGACAGCCTGCGGGACTCCACATCCGGGGCCGTGAGTCCACCACTGGCGGGGGATTCCGGCGCCCGGACCCCGGCGCTGAAAGGCGCCCAGCCCAGGCCGCGTCCCCAGTTCGGCGGCCTGAGGATCATCGCTCCACAGGAAGCGGACGTGACGATCGACGGTACGAACGTCGGCAAGGGAGAAGTCATCAGGGACAGCCTCGTACCGAAGCAGTATCTGATACGGGCCGAGATCACCTCGTTTCCGGGGTGCCTGTCGAATCGGGTCAACCGCTTTGTCAGGGTCGACGCCGGTCCGCCTCTGGTGCTCACGCTCAACCCCAGAGGGTGCGGCACGCTCGCGTTCAGGGCCGCTGGCACCAGATTGGACGGGTCCCGCGTGGAGGGGTTCACCATCTGGTACAGCGTCCAGCTCGAGAACGGAGAAATCACGAAGGAAGAACCCCTCCCGCTCAGGGGACCCCTCGTGCTCGAGGCCGGCCGCTGGACGCTCCGGTTGAGCATGACGCGCTGTGTTCCCTACACCGAGCCGATCCAGCTGGCACCCGGTGAGGCGAAAGACCTGGGGACGATCGCCCTGACCTGTTAGGCACGATGCGTCGCCCGGGGCCGGCACGGCGCCGCCGCGGAAGGATCAGCGGCTCGCGGCAAACAGGCCCAGCACGACGCCGACAAAGGTGCCGCCCCAGAACGTGGCGGTCCTGTACCAGGGCGGCGACGGTTGGTTCAGCACGACCACATGCTCCGTGGCGACGCGTGTCGTCTGCCCCGTGATCAGCGCTGTGGCGAAACCGGTGTCCACCCGGATCACCAGAAACCGGGCGATCAGGACGTCGCGACGCCGTGGGTCCACCGCGATGCCCGTCACGCCCTCCTTCACCCACCCCGCGGTGCCTCGCGGGAATCCGAAGGTCGTGTCACCAACCTGCGTGATTTCGAACCGCACCCCGCTAACCTGGGCCCCTGCCGGAGCGGGCACGGCAGCCCGTCCCAGGACAAGAAAGCTGAACAGGCAACCAGCCCTCACCAACCAGCGAGGGTCGTTCATCCAGACAGCCCGACCAGCGCCTTGAGGTCATTGAACATCACCAGCGCGAACAGGAGCGCGATGGCGACCAGGCCGGCCCGCAGAATGTACTCGCGCGTTCTGGCAGTGAAGGCGCTGCCCTTGGCCGCCTCGGCCAGGTTGAGGAGGATCTGGCCACCGTCGAGGATGGGAATGGGCAGCAGGTTCAGGATCGCCACATTGATGCTCAGGAAAGCGATCAGTGAGAACAGCGTTTCGACTCCCGATCGCGACGCTTCCACTGAGGCGCGCACGATCGTGATCGGTCCGCCAAGCTGCGACATCGAGACCTGGCCGGAAACGAGTCCACCGACCACGCGG
>DASWGU010000076.1:0-3924 GCA_036393555.1 Gemmatimonadaceae bacterium | reverse complement strand
GACATCGCCGTGGTGACCACGCTGCATGGCACCGACATCACCATCGTCGGACAGGATCACTCCTTCCACACGATCACCAAGTTTTCCATCGAGCGGTCGGACCGCGTCTCGGCGGTATCCCGCTTTCTCCGTGACGAGACCATCTTCACGTTCGGCTGCGCCGGGTGCGAGGTGGAGGTGATCCACAACTTCATCGACCCGGGCGTCTTCAGCCGGGTGGCGCACCAGCCGGTGCTGCGAGCCCAGTATCCCGGGAAGCGGATACTGATACACATCTCGAACTTCCGGGCGGTCAAGCGCGTGGTCGACGTCGTACGGATCTTCGCGCGGGTGCGGACGCAGGTACCCAGCGCGCTGGTCATGGTGGGCGACGGTCCGGACCGCGATGATGCCGAAGAGGAGGCGAAGACGCTCGGCGTGAACGAGGACGTGCACTTCCTCGGTCGCATCGACGACATTGCGCCGCTGCTGGCTTCATCGGACCTGTTCCTGCTGCCCAGCGACCGCGAGTCGTTCGGGTTGAGCGGGCTGGAGGCCCTCGCTTGTGGCGTTCCGGTGATCGGGTGCAACGTCGGGGGTCTGCCGGAGGTCGTGCGGGATGGTGAGACGGGCGTCCTGCGCGCGCCGGGTGACATCGGTGGAATGGCCGCGGCTGCCGCGGGAATCCTCGGCGACCAGGCGCGTTGGCAGACGATGAGCGACCGGGCGGCAGAGGACGCCCGCGCCCGATTCGCGGAGGACGCGATCGTGCCGCTGTACGAGGCACTGTATGCCAAGGCGGTGCGGGACAGGCCCCGGCCGGCGACAGCCGGCTCTGCGGCGCGATGACCAACCTCCAGGCGCTCATCCTGGGACTCATCCAGGGACTGTCGGAGTTTCTTCCCATCAGCAGTTCCGCCCACCTGACGCTCACCCCGTGGCTACTGGGCTGGGAGGACCCAGGTCTCGCCTTCGACGTGGCGTTGCACGTCGGCACCCTGGTTGCCGTCGCCTGGTATTTCCGCCGCGAGTGGGGGCTGCTGACCCGGTCGGCGCTGCAGATCGTCAGGCAGCGCGCCGTTCGAACGCCTGACGAGCGGCGCGCGGTGTTCCTGGTCGTGGCGACCATTCCCGCGGCGGTGGCGGGTCTGACGGTGGAGGACCTCGCCGAGTCCGCGTTCCGGTCACCCCGGCTGATCGCCGTCATGCTGATGCTCATGGGTCTCGCGCTCTGGTTGGGTGACCGCCTGGTGCGTCGGGACCGCGCGCTGGACACCATGAGACTCCGCGATGCGATTTTCGTCGGCGTCGCGCAATCGTTCGCTCTGGTGCCGGGAGTCTCGCGATCGGGTGCGACTATCACCGGGGCACGGCTGCTGGGATTCGACCGGCAGTCCGCCGCCGTGTTCAGCTTCCTCATGAGCTTCCCCGTGACGGCCGCCGCGGCAGTCCTCAAGGCACCCGAGGCATTCTCCGGCGGCGCGCCGTGGGCACCGGTGCTCGTCGGGATTGCCGCGGCCGCGCTCAGCAGCTGGCTGGCCATCGCCGTGTTGTTGCGATTCGTCGCGAAGCACAGCTACGGCGTGTTCGCGTGGTACCGGTTGGGCCTCGGCGCGCTGATTCTCGCCACCCTCGCCGCCCGGAGCTGATCGGTGGCTCGCGTCCCGTACGAGGGCGAATCCGGTGACGCGCTGGCGCGGCGTCTGTCGCTTCCCCAGGTCATCTCGCTGGGAGAGGTGTCGTCCACGATGGACGTGGCCAGCGAGCTCGCCGCAGACGGCGCCCCCTCCGGAACGCTCGTCCTGGCGGATCACCAGATCAAGGGACGCGGTCGCGGCGGCCGACTGTGGACCGCGGCCGCGGGAGTGGGGATCTGGTGCACGCTGATCGAACGGATGGCCGATTCCGGCACACTCGATGTGCTGTCACTCCGTGTCGGTCTCCGCGTGGCCAGCGCGCTCGATCGGCTCACACCGGCGGCCGTCGGCCTCAAGTGGCCCAATGACCTCTACCTGCAGGGCGGGAAACTCGGCGGGATCCTGGTGGAGACGCGTTGGAGAGGATCGCGACCCGAGTGGACGGCGATCGGTGTGGGCATCAATTGTCGCGAGGCAGTGCACCCCGGGTCGTCGGCGCTGGGCCCGGACGTGGCTCGCCTGGCTGTGCTGGACGCGGTGATTCCCGCGATGCGTGATGCAGCCGCATCGACCGGCCATCTCTCGGCGCGCGAGGTCGCGGAGTTCGGCGCCCGGGATGTCGCGCTGCGTCGTACCTGCCGTGAACCGGTGGAGGGACGGGTGGCCGGGATTGCCGACGATGGCGCGCTGCTTGTCGAAACACCCGGCGGTATCCGGCGGTTCCTGGATGGTTCACTTGTCCTCGCGGGAGTCTGGTGATGATCCTGGTCTTCGACGTCGGGAACACGGAAACGTCCATCGGGCTGTTCGAGGGTGAACGCCTTGCCGCGCACTGGCGACTGGTCACCGAGATCGCGCGCACGTCGGACGAGATCGAACTGCAGTTGCGTGCGCTGCTCGCGTCACGCGATGTGGCGGTGTCAGTGGTGACGGGATCGGCCATCGCATCGGTCGTGCCGGTGCTCACCGAGCCGCTGATCGGGGGATGCGCGGCACTGTTCGATCGGACGCCGGTAGTGGTGGACGCGCGCACGACGCTGCCGATCACGCTCGACGTCCTCGAACCGCTCACGGTGGGCGCTGATCGAATCGTGAACACGCTGGCCGCGAGCCGGCTGTTCGCCCGGGACACGATCGTTGTGGATCTCGGTACTGCCACGACCTACGACTGCATCACGGGTGACGGGGTCTTCCTCGGCGGCGTCATCGCACCCGGTATGCGGACCTCGGCGGAGACACTCTTCCGTCGCACCGCCAAGCTGCCGGCCACGGAGCTGGTGGCACCGGAACACGTCATCGGCCGCCGGACGGAGGACTGCATCCGGTCGGGTGTCGTGTTCGGAACCGCGGATGCCGTCGACGGCATCGTCAGGCGGATCAAGGCGGAATGGCCGACGGGGCACGTTCCGCTGGTGGTGGCGACGGGTGGTCTCGCGCCGCTCATCACACCCTGGTGTCGCGAGGTGGAGCGGATCGAGCCCGAGCTGACGCTGGTCGGCCTGCGCATGGCCTACGAGATCGTTACCGCGAACCGGTGACCTGCTTCCTGCGTTCCAAGTTCTGCCTTCTACGTCCTCTGTTTTCTGGCTCTTCGGGGAAACGAGTGGGTGATTGGGGAGCGGTCTTGGAAGGGGTGAGGTTGTCGTTGTCACAGGGAAGGACGGGTTGCCGGTGCGGTACAGGGAGGGTGAGGTTCGGGCCTGCCTTCTTAAACCCTCTTCAACCAGAGGCCTCCTCGCTGAAGTGTCAGCAGCTGAGCCGTTTCAGGACTTCGCGGCACTAATCCAGCGACATCGGCACGGCTTGTATTTCCACGCTTTGGTTCACGCGGAGCCGCGAAGGCGCGGAGGCTGAAAGCCGTTGACAATCGGGCGCAGCCCCTCTCGCAGCGTCGGACCGCCGGAGTTGATCAGGAGACCAACCTGCCTGTTCGTGAGCTCGATATACGTCAGGAGCTGTTTGGGTTGCCTTCGTCCGAGCTGGTCCACGCTCCCTCTGCGCCCCTCGTGCCACGCGCCCCTCGTGCCCCGCGCCCCTCGTGCCCTGCGCCCCTTGTGCCCTGCGCCCCTCGTGCCCTGCGCCCCTCGTGCCCCGCGCCCCTCGTGCCCTGCGCCCCTCGTCCCCTGCGCCCCTCGTCCCCTGCGCCCCTCGTGCCCTGCGCCCTTCGTGCCCTGCGCCCTTCGTGCCCTGCGCCCTTCGTGCCCCGCGCCCCTCGTGCCCCGCGCCCTCGTGCCCCGCGCCCTCGTGCCCCGCGCCCTGCGCCCCTCGTGCCCTGCGCCCTTCGTGCCCTGCTTCGTGCCCCGCGCCT
>DASWGU010000075.1:0-1782 GCA_036393555.1 Gemmatimonadaceae bacterium | reverse complement strand
GCCCGACCCGTGATGCCTCTTGTTTGCTCACCGGTGTTGCGCTTCGGAATTGAATCTGCCAGTCCTCATGAAGACAAAGGTTCCTGACACTAACGCCATGAAGATAAGCTATAAGTCCGCGCCGCGACGCGCGTTATGTTCATTTGCGCAAAGCGTGACCTCCCGCGATGATGTTGGTTGTCAAGAACAACTGCATCACAAGGAGGCCACGGATGGCCAGTATCGCTCGGACGGCGGCGTGGATCAAGGACGATGCCCGGGTTTTGCTGGACGCGGAGCTGGTGACGCGGGCGTGCGTGGAGGCGGGGCACTGCTGGCGGGTGCGGGCGCTGGAGCCGGTGACGACGCTGGCGTTGATGATGCCGCAGGTGCTGCACGGGACCAGTTGCCGCGGCGTGCTGCGGGTGGCGGGCATGCTGTGCAGCGCGTCGGCGTACTGTCAGGCGAAGCAGCGGCTGCCGCTGGCGGTGTTGCAGCGTTTGTTCTTCGAGCTGGCGTGCCGGGCGCGGGGCGTGCTTGCGGGGACACTTCCGGGGGCGCGTGAAGAAGCGGTCGGACGCTGGAAGGGCCACCGCGTGATGCTGATCGACGGCTCATCGCTGACGATGCCGGACACGCCGGCGTTGCAACGCGCGTTCGGTCAGCCGGCGGCGATGAGGCGCGGCTGCGGGTTCCCGGTGATGCACCTGCTGAGCCTGTTCGATCAGGCGACGGGGATGATCGTGGACGTGATCGACTCGCGGTGGAACACGCACGACCTGCGTCACGCCTCGAAGCTGCACCCGCTGCTGGGCGAGGGCGATGTGCTGCTGGGCGACCGCGGGTTCTGCTCGTTCGCGCACCTGGCCTTGATCGTGCGGGATCACCTGCACGGGCTGTTCCGGGGGCACCAGAAGCAGATCGTCGACTTCCGGCCGCGCCGCCGCGACCGCGAGCGTCTGCCCAAGCGCCGCCGCCGGGGCCGGCCCACGTCCGTCTTCGTGCGCCGCCTGGGCCGGCACGATCAACTGGTGCGCTACGTCAAGCCCAAGTCGTGTCCGAGCTGGATGGACCGGCAAGATTACCAACGGCTGCCGGATGCGATCACCGTGCGCAAGCTGCGTTGCCCGATCGCGCGGGCCGGCTTCCGCACCGAGCAGGTCACGCTGGTCACCACGCTGCTCGACCCCCGGAAGTATCCCAAAGAAGACCTGGCCGAACTCTACGGCTCACGCTGGGAAGTGGAGACCCGCCTGCTGGAACTCAAGCAGACCCTGGGCGCCGGCGTGCTGCGCAGCACCAGCCCCGACGCCGTGCGCAAAGAGCTGTGGACCTGCCTGCTGATCTACAACCTCATCCGCCTGCTGATGCTCCGCCAGGCGCGCCAGCGCGGCGTCGACCCGCGCCGCCTCAGCTTCATCGACGCCCGCGACCTGCTGCGCTACCACCGCGCATCTTCCGGGGGCGGCCCGATGCCGCTGATCCTGCTCAACCCGACCCGACCCGGCCGCCACGAGCCGCGCGTCATCAAACGTCGCAAGGACCGCTACCGCTACATGACCCGTCCCCGCGAACAACTACGCCAAGAGCTGGGCATCACTCGACTTGCAGCTTAACTTCACGGCGTTCGTATCCGACACCGTTTCCGTTCCAGACGCGGTTGTCAGTGGCGGAAGATTCGTCGTAATCGATGGGGGATACTATATGCCACGCGAGATCGACGGCAGGATAGTAAGCGGCTACACAACTCCCCTGCAATGGAATATGACACCGGGGGCGAAAGCTGGAGGCTGTGGCGATGGA
>DASWGU010000074.1:0-16478 GCA_036393555.1 Gemmatimonadaceae bacterium | reverse complement strand
TTCAGGGCGGTTGGAAGAACGTGACGCTTCTCTCATCCGGCGAGTGGCCCGGCAGCGGAGGGGAGAGGACATGAGTCGAAACGGGAAGGCGCGGCGGCAGCTGAGTGCTGAGTAGAAGGTGAAGTTCCTGGAGGGGGCCCGGGCACCGAGCGGAGGACCCGGATCATGGCGGAGGTGGTGGACGAGAACCTCAGGCCAAAAGGGGGGCATCCAATGGGGCCCGAGACGACACGATTCCATGCCGCGGTGAAGGCGGGAATTGCTCGCGGTTGTGCGCGTGACCCAGGCGCGAACCGGATTTGAACACGGGGCCGATGTTGACATCGCCTCAGTCCACGAATGCCCAGAGCAACTCCCTGCTCTTTCTGTCCAGCCCGGTCGGATCCGGCAGGCGATAGAGATCACCGGCCACATCGCGGATGAGCAGACCGCCGTCGGACAGGACCCGCGGCCAGTCGTCCAGGTGCGTCTGGAACAGCCGTCGCCCGGACACGGTGTCGACCGTCCATTGCCGGATCTCGACTTCTTCGTCGATATCCACCACGCGCTCCACACGCAGCACGAAGCCCGCCTCCTCGAGCGCCCGCTCCAGTGCCTGACGACTCTCACCGTCCAGCTCAGCGGGATCCTCGACCAGCGCCATCTCACGATCATCGGCATCGCGAAGCGAGAGAAACCGGTCGGGCTCCGACCACGGGAAGGCCTGCCTCAACCTCACGTCAACGGTTCGGCCCGAGATGACGGCAACCAGCCTCCCGTCGCCCGCATGACGCAGAGCGAATTCCGCGCCGTCGAGTCCACGAAAGCCAAGGTGTGCCTTGAGTGCTGTTGACATCTTCACCCTCCCTCCAGTGTGGATGCTCACGACCCGTCACGCCCCGCCACTGACGACTGACGACTGACGACTGACGACTGACGACTGACGACTGACGACTGACGACCGACGACTGACGACTGACGACTGACGACTGACGATTACGGCCTGCCTACTGAAGCTGTAACTGCATTTCGTACAGCCGCCGATACACGCCGTCCGGCATGCCCAGCAGCTCCCGGTGCGTCCCCGACTCCACCAGCTTGCCGTCGTGCATGACGAACAGCCGCGACGCCTTCCGCAGAGTCGACAACCGGTGCGCAATGGCGAACACGGTGCGTCCGGCGATCAGCCGCTCCAGAGCCTCCTGTATGTCACGCTCCGTCTCCGTGTCCACGCTGCTCGTCGCTTCGTCGAGGATCAGGATCCGCGGGTTGTGCAGGATTGCCCGCGCGATGGACACCCGCTGGCGCTCGCCCCCGGAGAGCGTGTGTCCCCGCTCGCCCACCATGGTGTCGTAACCCTGCCCCAGCTTACAGATGAAGTCGTGCGCGTTGGCCGCTTTCGCTGCCGCAACCACCGCGCCGAGCGACGCCTCCGGATGTCCGTACCGGATGTTCTCCAGCACCGTCCCGTGGAACAGGTACGGATCCTGAAGCACCATGCCGAGCTGCCGGCGATAGTGTCCGCTGTCCAGCTGGCGCACGTCCACACCGTCCACGCGTACCACGCCACCGCTGGCGTCGTAGAACCGCGCCACGAGATTCACCACCGTGGACTTCCCACCGCCTGACGAGCCGACCAGTCCGATCAACTCACCCGGCTGCACATCGAACGACACGCCGCGCAGGACCTGGCGCACGCCGTCGTAGGCGAAGGTCACGTTCTCGAACGACACGTGACCGAGTACGGGCTCCAGTCGCACCGGCTCCCGCACGTCACGTACCTCAGGCTCGCTGTCCAGCACCTCGAAGACGCGATGCGCCGAGCTGGTGGCTCGGTTCATGGTCCGGGCCATCTGTCCGATGACTTCGATGGGACCGATGAACATCGTGGTATACAGCAGGAACGACACGAATACTCCCGCCGAGAGCGCCGCGCCGTCGCCCAGGAGCCGCGGCAGCGCGAACACCCACACCACGATGGTCGTGGCGTGCACCAGCAGGATCAGGATGGGCCAGAAGGTCGTCCACATCCGGTGGATGCGGTTGAACTCGTCCGTCACGGCCTCATTCCGTTCGCCAAAACGGCCGATCTCGCGGCCCTCCTGGTTGAACGCTTTCACGACCTTGATGCCGGGAATCGTGTCCGACAGGACGTCGGTCACGCGCGACCACTTCCGCCACGCGCGCAGGAAGACGCGGTTGAGCGACTCACCGTGCCGGTAGATCATGAAGCAGAAGAGCGGCACCGGGATGACCATGATGAGCCCCAGCCTCCAGTCGAGCGCGAGCAGCACCCCGGTCAGGCCGACGAGCATGATCAGCGACAGCGACACGTCCACGACGCCGAACGCCACGAAGTCCCAGAGCCGGTCCGTGTCAGACGTGACCCGCGTGATCAGACTCCCCGTCTTCTTCCGCGAAAAGAACGACAGGCTGAGACGCTGGATGTGTTCGTACAATTCTGCCCGGAGATCGCGCGCCACCCATTCGCCCAGGACCGACATCAGCCTGAGCCGCAGGTGCGCCGCGAACTGGCCGATCAGATACAGCACCGCCATCGCCGTGACGGCGATCCAGGCCGTGGCTGCCGCCCGCTCGTTCACCCCGCTACCGGCCTGCGCCGGCCGGATAACGTGGTCGATCACGTAGCCCGCAAGGTACGGCGGCACCAGGCCCGCCAGCGTGATCACCGCTGCCGCGGCCAGCCCGAACGCCAGCTCGCGACGGTACGGCCGAAGATAGGCCAGCAGCCGCATGATGACCGCCGACCCGCGCTTCGACATCAGGGCCTGCGCGTCGCGGATGGGGCGCGCCACGGCGTCGGCGTAGACGCGGTCGGCGTCGTCGGACGCGACCACGCGACCCGATAGCGCCTCGTCCAGCACGAAGCGGATGTTCTCGAATGCCGCGCGCTGCCGCTGGGTGTAGCGCACGACCGCCAGCGGCGGCTCGTCAGGCGCGCCCAGGATGAGCAGCTTGTTGGCGCTCAGTCCGGGCGATTCGCGCACGGCCTGGATCCGGGCGCGGCCGATGACGGTCAGCTGCGCCGGTTCGGGGCCGCGCGCCACGGCTATCTGTGTTGTCCCGAGCAGGAGCCAGTCGCTGGACAGGCGCAGCCCTGCATCCAGGTCGACGTGGGCGTACAACACCACCGGCTCACCGCCCCACTCGCGCTCCACGCGCGCCCGCAACAGCGCTGGAAGCGTGGAGGGCTGCCCCGCATAACGATCGATGATCTCCCGATCTATGACTGACTGGTCCATGTCCGTGATCCCTTGAAGTGGTGGGAAGCAAAAACGCCTTTCAGGTCGCTGGAGCACCCGAAAGGCGGATCACGGCATGGGATCCTGCGATTCTAGGGTGCTCGGCCTCCGACGGTGGAGTCGGTGGCGCACGCGGACGACGCTCCAGGGCGCACTTCGCCCAGCAGCGCGGCATAAAGCGGCGCGTGATCGCGGCTCGTGAACATCAACCAGTCCTGCGTTCGCATTGGATGGGTCGTGGTCCGGGAATGCGGTGATCGCCGTAAAACCGGCGTGACTGCAAGCTGACAGCGAAGGGCTCGCGGAGCAAGCCCCGGTTCAATATCGACCCCATGACCGGAATCGGCGTCACATCCTTCCGGTGCCTCGTACTTGCCGGTGACCCGGTGCCGAGCAACACCCGGCCAATCAGTCCTTCAACTCGCGGAGCCAGATGTTGCGGAAACGCACGGGGTCGCCATGGTCCTGGAGCCTGATCGAGAGACGATCCGCGTGCGGGGCGTACGGCGGCCGTGCATAATGACCCGTCGGTCCCGTGAGCGTGACGTTGTCCTGGACCAGCACCCCATTATGTACGACGGTCACCGTGGCGGGTCGCAGCAGCTTGCCGGACGCATCGAACCGGGGACCGTGGAAGACGATATCGTAACTCTGCCACGCCCCCGGTGGACGTGACGCGTTGACCTGGGGTGGATACTGGCCGTACAGCGACGCCGCCTGTCCGTCGGGATACGTCTCGTTCTCATACGAATCCAGTACCTGCACCTCGTAGGCTTCCATCAGGTAGACGCCGCTGTTGCCCCGGTTCTGCCCGCTCCCCTTCGGTGGGCTCGGTGCCGCCCACTCCGCGTGAAGCTGGACGTCGCCGAAGCCGTCGTGGGTCACCAGGTCACCCGCACCCGAAAGTACCTCCACATATCCGTCGCGAAGAGTCCATCGTGCCGGCTCACCGCTGGCGTGTTTCCACTTGCTCAGGTCCCTTCCGTCGAACAGGACGATGGCGTCGGCCGGCGGAGGTACGGGCAGCGAACCGGGCCCCGGATCCACAATGGCAGGCTGCGGACGCCGGATGTCGTGGACAGGCCAGCGCTGGGGATCCTGGGCGGCGAGCACGCTACTCATAAGTCCGAGAAGAAGAACCGTCGCGATGCCGACTGAGCGAGCCATTGGCGGGGAGGGCTGAGGTTTCACGGTCCCGCTTTATCGTCCCGGTCGATTCGTCCCGTCCATCCGTTCCGAAGTATGAGCCTGACGCCTCGCTGCCACGTGAAGAACGCATACCCCCACTGAACGAGCACGCTCAGCCGATTACGGAAGCCGGCAAGATACAGAATGTGCACGAAGAGCCAGAGGAGCCAGGCCAGCGTGCCCTGCATTGTGAACCCGGGGAACTGCGCCACAGCACGATAGCGACCAATGACGGCCAGATCCCCATGGTTCGAATACTCGAAATCGCCACGTGCTTCGCCACGAAGATCGCGCGTGATGTTCCGCCCGGCCAGCCGCCCCATCTGAATGGCGCCCTGGGCGACACGCGGCACGGCCGAGCCATCGCTGTTGGCCACCGAGGCCTGGTCGCCGATGACGAAGACCTCCGGTCGCCCCTCCACGCTCAGGTCCGACCGCACCCGCAGGTGGCTGGCTCGATCGGCCGAGTCCGCAAACGCCACCGACAGTGGTGACCCGGTATTCCCCGCCGCCCAGAAGGCCGTCCGTGTCGCGATCCGCTCATCTCCCGTGAATACCGCGCGATCGGTCACGCGCGTGACCATGGTGTTGAGCCTGACCTCGACGCCCAGCTCGTGAAGGTCCCGCAGTGCGCGCCCGGAGAGGTGCTCCCGGAATGCAGGCAGCAGGCGGGATCCACCCTCCAGCAGCACGATCCGCATTTCCGCCGGCTCGATGCGCCGAAACTCGCGACGCAGCGCCATACGCGCGATGGACACCATGATGCCGGCCAGCTCCACGCCCGTCGGGCCACCACCCACGATGACGATCGTCAGGTGCGATGCCCGTTCCACCGGATCGGCGCAGCATTCGGCGCCCTCGAACGCGGCCAGAAAGCGGCTCCGGACCTCCATGGCGTCCTCGAGCGTCTTGAGGCCCGGGGCGACTGCCTCCCACTCGTCGTGGCCGAAGTAGGCGTGCCTGGACCCCGCCGCCAGCACCAGGTAGTCGTACGGCAGGGTCGCGCCGTCAGCCAGCTGCACCGCCCGCGCTTCGTCGTCGACCGCGGTAACCTGCCCCATGAGGACCGTCGTGTTCCATTGCCCTCGCAGCAGCCAGCGGATCGGAACGGCGATGTCACTCGGCGCCAGTGCGCCCGTTGCGACCTGGTACAGCAGCGGTTGGAATACGTAGTGGTTGGACCGGTCCACCAGCGTCACGTCCACGGGTGCATTCCGCAGCGCCTTGGCGGCAGCGAGGCCGCCGAATCCGCCGCCGACAATCACGACGCGAGGGCGGGACATTCGAGTCAGAGGTCGGAGGTAAACGGGCGGCGGGCGGCGATCGGAGTTTCCAAACCACCAAACCAGGGAGGCGCGGTCAGGACCAGGAGAAGATCACCCATCCGTCTGCTTCACCGGTCCGCCTCCTGACAATAGCATGCCGACCGCGAACACCGTCACCGCACCGATGACGTTGTACCAGAGGAACGACACCTCCGGCGCCCCGAATGACACCGCGCCTACCACCGTCATGCCGGCGACCAGTCCGACGAACGCGCCAATGGCGCGGGCCCGCGGCACCATTGCGAGCAGGAAGACGCCGAGAATGGAGCCGTAGAAGAACGAGCCGAAGCGGTTTACCACTTCGATCAGCGACCCCAGCGCCGCTGCGCGCAGGGCGACGAAACAGGCGAACAGCCCCCAGACCGCCGTCGCGGCCTTCGAGACCATGAGGAAGTGCGCGTCCGTTCCTTCCTTCCGATACCAGCGGCGATAGAAGTCGATCACCGTCGCCGTCGACAGCGAGTTCAACTCGGCAGCGATCGAGGACATCGCGGCGGCCATTACGCCCGCGATGAAGAGGCCAGCCAGCCCGATCGGAAGCTGGCTGAGCACAAATCTGGGGATGATATAGTTCACGTCCCGGGGTGTTTCTCCAGTCACACGCTCGGCCATGGCCAGCGCTTCGCTCCGCACGGCCTGCACACTCGCCTCCGCCGCCCGGAACGCATCGCCGCTCGCGCCCGGTCCGCCGGCCGCCAGCTCCCGCGCCGCTGCCGCGCGCACTTCAAACCCCGCGCTGTAGCGTGCCTCCAGCTCCGCATAAGCGGCCGGTTCGGCCGCACGGACGCGCGCGTCGTGCGATGGGTTGAACAGGAGTGGCGGCGCGGTGAACAGGTAGAAGACGAATACCAGCACGCCGACCAGCAGCACGAGCGCCTGAAGCGGGATCTTCCAGTAGGCGCTCATCAGGAGCGAACTGCGCGCCTCGTCCACCGATCGGGCCGTGAGGTATCGCTGCACCTGGCTCTGATCAGTACCGAAATACGAGAGCATCAGAAACGTGCCGCCGATGATGCCCGACCAGAACGTGTACGTTTCCGTCGGGTTGAACGAGAAATCGAACACCTGCATCCGTCCTGCGGCGCCGGCGACGCGGAGCGCCTCGCCCGGCCCGACCGGCAGCTTCGCGAGCAGGACAATGACGACCAGGCCCAGCGCAGCGACGATCAGCACCATCTGCTTCACGTCCGCCCAGGTCACGGCCTGCACGCCGCCGAGCATGGTGTAGATCACCGTCGGGATGCCGATCAGGGCCACCGACCAGAGTAGCGGCCAACCGAAGATCGCCGAAAAGACGATGGCCGGCGCCGAGATGATCGCGCCGCAGGACATGCCCCGTGAGACAAGGAACAGGAACGCCGTGAGCGAGCGCGTCCTCGCGTCGAATCGCCGCTCGAGGTACTCGTATGCGGTGAAGACCCTCGACCGGTGCAGGAACGGCACCAGCGTGACGCCGAGGATCACCATCGCGACCGGGAGTCCGAAGTAGAACTGCACGAACCGCATGCCGTCGGTCGCACCCTGGCCGGTGGTTCCGATCATGGTCACGGCTGACAGCTGCGTTGCCATGACCGAGAGTCCCACGGCCCACCAGGGAAGGCTCCGGTTGGCGAGGAAGTACCCTTCGATCTCGTGCGTGCCGCGGGCGCGCCGCAACCCGTCCGTCACGACATAGACGAGGTACGCGATCACGATGACCCAGTTGATCCAGTGCATGCGCCTAACGCCCGTACCGGGCCTGGAGCCACCAGAGGAGCGCGAGCGTCACGATCTGGACGGTCATGACGCGAACGAGCGCGCGGCGGAAGGGACTGGGTTCGGGAGGCAGGGGATCCTCGGGACTGGTGCCGGGAGACCGACAACATAGCCAACCGGCACGCGGCCCAGCCAGCGCGGCCGCAGCCGCGACCCACCATTGACAACCTGCCGGTTGGCCACAGCTTCTGCGCTGATACGGGCGCGGCGCCGCATTCCCGCGCGACCCGGCAAATCGCACCGCGTCTCCGTCATCCGTCTCCGCCGCCGTCTCGCTTCCCCGCCTCAGTCCCCCATTCGATGTCCCGCTTCCGATTCTCCGCTCCGCTGGCGCTCGCGTTAGGCCTCGCCTGTGCTCCCGCTGAGCCGCCGCCCCCGGCGGCCGGCGCCCGTCCGCGGGCGCAGATCACCACGCCGGAGACCTTCGACTCCAGACAGATCGCGCCGTACACCGGGGATCATCCGGCTGCCTACGCCTGGATCGACGCCAACCTCCCGGCGCACGTCGAGAACCTGCGCCGGTGGGTCAGGCAGCCTTCCATCAGCGCACAGAACGTCGGGGTGCAGGCCATGGCCGAGCTGGTCCGCGACGACCTCCGCCGGATCGGATTCAAGGAGGCGGAGCTGGTTCCCACGTCCGGACACCCGGGAGTCTGGGGATTCTACGACGCCGGCGCCGCCAGGACGCTGGCCATCTACATGATGTACGACGTCCAGCCCGTCGAGGCGACCGGCTGGTCCGTGGACGCCTTCGACGGCGCGCTGGTGGACCGGCCGCTCGGCAGGGTGCTCATGGCTCGCGGCGCCACCAACCAGAAGGCACCGGAACGCGCCTTCCTGAACGCGGTCGAGTCGATCATCCGGTCCGGCGGGAAGCTCCCCGTCAATCTCATGGTGGTCGCCGAAGGCGAGGAGGAGCTGGGATCGCCCAACTTCGGCGAGGTCATCGACAAGTACGCCGAACGCCTGAGGACGGCGGCGGGAGTCTTCTTCCCGTTCAACAGCCAGGAACCCAGCGGCGACGTCAGCATGTTCCTCGGCGTGAAGGGTATTCTGGCGTTCGAGATGGAGGCGCGCGGAGGGGATCACGGCGGCCCGACCCGCGCGGAGATCCATGGCTCCTACAAGGCCATCACCGACGCGCCCGCGCTCCGGCTGGTCCAGGCGATCGCCAGCCTGACGACCCCGGACGGCAATACCATCCTGGTGCCGCGGTACTATGACGCGATCCGGCCACCTTCCGACGAGGAGCAGCAGTTGACGAACGGCATGCTGCCGCGCTGGACGGCGCTCGACAGTGCCGCGCGTGCCGGGTTCGGCATCGTGCAGTGGATCGACGGCATGAACCCCCGTGATGCACTGGTGGAGTACCTCTTCGGCACCACGATGAACGTGGACGGAATGTGGAGCGGCTACACGGGTCCGGGCATGAAGACCATCCTGCCGCACATCGCGACCGCGAAACTCGATTCACGCCTCGTGCCGGACCAGGATCCCGACACCGCGCTCGCGCTCATCCGCGCCCACCTTGATGCCCGGGGGTTCTCCGACATCACGCTGCGAAAGATGAGTGCGTATCCACCGGCCCAGACGTCGGTCACGGCACCGCTCGTGCGTGCGGCCATTAGCGCGTACCACAAACACGACCTGTCACCCAGCGTGTTGCCGAGACTGGCGGGCAGTGCACCGTACTACCTGTTCACGAAGCGGCTCGGCTTGCCGATGGTGGCCGGCGGGATCGGGCACGGGGCCGGAGCGCACGCGCCTGACGAGTACATGGTGATCGAGCCGGTAGCGGGGTCGCGCGTGGCGGGGCTCGCCGCGATCGAGAAGTTCTATGTGGATTTGCTGTTTGCTTTGGCGGAGGCGAACTGAGCCTGGCTGCCGGCCTGAGTGGTGAGTGCTGGATGCTCGACCTGCACTCTTCACTCCTCACTCCTCACTCCTCACTCCTCACTCCTCACTCTTCACTCTTCACTCCTCACTCACCCGCGCCGACAGGAGATTCACGAACAGCCTCGCCGCCCCGGGCACGCCGACCGGCAGCTGCCGGAAGAAAGCCAGCGAGGTGTAGACGTACGTGCCCCGGCCGTAGCGGGCGACGAGGATCGCACCGCGATTCGGGGCCTCGTCGGGATCGCTCATGGCCAGCGCGGGCACGTACTGCGGGTCGAACGTGCGGGGCATGTAGAGCGACCGATCCTGGATCCACCCCTGGAAATCGGCAGTGGTGATCCGGTTCGGCGCGCGCAGCACGGTGGTCGCGGTGTCCAGCAGTGTGACCGGCGCGCCCTCATCGGTTACCCGGTCGTGCGGCCGGTTGATGGTGATCGGATAGGGCATGATACCGGCCCGCTGCATCTCGTACTGGCCGTACTGCACGACCATAGTGCCACCTTGCCGGACATACTCGAGCAGGAGCGCATTGCTCGCGACCAGCGCAGGGTTCGCGTCATACGCGCGCGGCCCCACGACGATGGCGTTGAAGCCGCGCAGGTCGGCCTGCGGCAGCGAAGCCGGGTCGAGGACCGTGACCTGCATGCCGAGCTGTGAGAGCGCGGCGGCACTATTGTCGCCCACGCCCTGGATGTAGCCGACTCGAATCGGTCCGGTCGCCACGATGTCCACGGCCTCGATCGCCAGGCGTGACGGCCGGTACATCCGGCGTGGACTGATGTGCTCGTAGTCGATCGTGGTGTAGCCCTGCGCCCAGGTCTGCCCGCCGTCGGTGGCGCTGACGTCAATCGCGTGTCGCCCCGGCACCAGCTGCCCGCGCACCTGGAACGCGACCGTGCGGACGATACCGTTGGCGGGCACCGTCACCGTGCGCGTGGACGAGTCAGCCGTCAATCCGTCAGGCAGCCGGACCGACAGCTGAACGACGCGCTCGGCGTCGCCAGCTCCCTTGAGGTGGATGCGAATCTCGCGCTCGATCGGCGCCCCGGCCGGCGCATACGCCACTTCCTCGTCCAGCAGCACCGACACGGCGGGCACGCCGGCGACAGGTCGGTTGATCTCGCCGCGCACCTGGTCCGCGTAGCGGAACACGACCGGGGCGCGCGCCGTGTAGCCCACACCGTCTACAGCGAGCCGCAAGGCGACCCACGGGCCGCTGGCATAGTACGCCTCGTCCGCACCGATGACCGCGTAGTCGAACATCGCTCCGTTCCGCGGCCGCCCCAGCCACCGCGGCGATGTCACACTCTCGAACCGCTGGCCAAAGCCGTCGCCGATGAACAGGTCCAGCACCGCGCTGCTGTCCGGAAGGACAGTGACGGCGGCGCTGCCGCCCGCCCTCGTCAGGATGCTGTCGATGCCCAGGAATCCCTCGAGGACGGTGACCGGCCGTCGTCCGCGATTGTGCAGCGTCGGGCGAACGCGCAGCGGCTCCGCCACCGCCCACAATTCCCGCGGCAGCGTGGCCTCGACTACCACGCCCGACGCGAGCGTCAGTGCCTGGGAGACACGATCCAGCGCGAGCAGGACCGAGACGGTCAGGTCGGCGGTATCCCCGCTTCCGTCCGTGGCACCGCCACAGGCGGGGGACACAGGCGGCGGGCAGACACGGTTCAAGAGCGCCTTGATCCGCGCCAGCGCCGGAATGGACCTGTCCGGCGCGAAGGCATTGAACGACGTCTGCGCCGCCGCAAACGCCGCCGGCAGCGAATCGAGGGCCGCACGCGACGACGGATCCACGGTGCTTCGGCCAAACCTCGCCCACGTCGTGTCGATTCCGTCGAAGATCGAGCGCTCGTCCGACGCGCTGTCCGGCGCCCGGACGCGAGAGGCCTCGCGCTGCAGGTAGTCGAACCGCACGCCCAGCGGCTGCAGCGTCCCGAACGCCTGCGACCGGTGCTGCGACCGGCTCACCGCCGCGATCTCCGCATAGGAGCGTCCCAGCAGCGGATCGTACTCCCCGACGTTCATCCGCAGCGTGCCTGACTGGCGCCGGAAGCTCGCGCCGCGGTAGAACTTCGATACCGTCCACTCGCTGCGTCCCTTCGTGGTCTCGCGCGGGAAGCGCACCGTGTCGCCCGACCAGTCGTACGCTTCGCGGGCCAGGATGCCGGCCGCCTGGTGCTGGCCGTGCCCGTCGCGCGACGTCCCCGTGAAGACACTGATGATCACGTGCGGGCGAAAGGAGCGAACCACGGTCAGCACGTCGCGCAGCAGCGAATCGTGGGGCCACTGGGCAAAGGCCTCCTCCGCGCTCTTGCTGAAACCATAGTCGTACGCGCGTGTGAAGAACTGCTTCCCGCCGTCGACACGGCGGGCGGCGAGCAGTTCCTCGGTGCGAACCACCCCAAGCGCCTCGCCCAGTTCGTTCCCGATGATGTTCTGCCCCCCGTCTCCCCGCGTGAGCGAGAGGTATGCCGTCTCGACGTGGCGCCCCCGCGAGAGCCACGAGATTACCTGGGTGTCCTCGTCGTCCGGGTGCGCGCCGATCATCAGCACGCGCGTGTTGACGCCCAGCCCGTGGATCGCCTCGCCCAGCGCCGTCGCTCCCCGATCCTGAGCGTCCGCCACGGTGGGCGGCGCCGGTGCGGCCAGCAGCACCGTGGCCAGGACGAGGCGCACCGGACGCGGCACGACGGACGCGAGCGTCGCGCGCCAGGACTCCTGCAGGGTGCGCCACCTTCCGCACGCGCCCGCATTCCTCCCTGCCATCACCGCGCGGCCCCCAGCCGGGGAGCCCGCAGACCGGCCGTGTTGGGCGCTGCCCACACGTCTTCCACGATGCGGGCCTGCTCCGCCTGGTGCGCGGCGAAGTAACCCTCCGCGGGACTCGCCCGCTCCTGCCGGCCGATGTACCGGATGATCAGCGCGTTCCCAGCCGACGCGCGGAGTCGCGGCGCGACGAAACTCCAGGCACCCATGTTCTTCGGCTCCTCCTGGGCCCAGACAACCTCCACCACGTTGGGATACATGTCCACGGCCCGCGAGACCTCGTCGTGCGGCCAGGGATACAGTTCCTCCACCCGCACAACGGCCAGATGGCCCGGACGGCCCTGGGCCGCCAGCTCGTAGTACAGCTTGCCTGTCGTGAAGACCAGCCGGGTGACCTCCTCGCGGTTCGACACGCCCGCGTCGTCGATGACACGCTGGAATCCACCACGGGTCAGCGCCTCGAGCGAGGAGGCTGCGGCGGGCAGGCGGAGCATCGACTTGGGCTGCATGACGACGAGCGGCCGCCGCACCGGATCCCGTGCCTGACGCCGCAGCAGGTGGAAGTATTGCGCCGGCGTCGTGCAGTAGGCGACGCGCATGTTCCCTTCGGCGCACGACTGCAGGAACCGCTCGAGCCGGGCACTGGAGTGCTCCGGTCCCTGCCCTTCATATCCGTGTGGCAGCAGCAGCACGACGGATGAATCCTGCCCCCACTTGGCGGTGTCCGCCGCGATGAACTGGTCGATGACCGCCTGCGCCATGTTGGCGAAATCGCCGAACTGCGCCTCCCAGAGCACCAGGGCATCCGGCAACGCCGTGCTGAAGCCGTACTCGAAGGCCAGCACCGCCAGCTCCGTGAGCGGGCTGTTGTAGACTTCGAATCGACCCGAGGCGTTCGGCAGGTGCTGCAGCGGCGTCCACGCCTCACCCGTCTCGACGTCGTGCAGGACCGCGTGACGATGGGAGAACGTCCCCCTTTCGGTGTCCTGCCCCGTCAGACGGACGTCGATCCCGTCGATCAGCAGCGACGCGAACGCGAGCGCTTCCGCGTGGCCCCAGTCGATTCCCCCCGCGTCACCCATGGCATCCCGCCGCCGCTCGAGCTGCTTCGCCAGACGGGGATGCACCTTCAGCGTCTCCGGCCAGGACAGCATTCGTTCGTTGAGGGCGATCAGCAACTCCGCGCGGACCGCGGTCGGCAACGGCGTGTCGTTCGGCGCCGGCGGTTCGTCCTCGGCGTCCGGCTGCGCCTTGCGATCGGTGAACGCCGCCTCGAGCCGTTCCATCACCCGATGCTCTTCGGCGTCCACCTCCTCGGCAGTCACGCTGCCTTCCCGGACCAGCCGGTCGCCCCAGACGCGACGGGGCGTCGGGTGCTCACGGATCCTGCGGTAGAGCATCGGCTGGGTGAACGACGGCTCGTCGCCTTCGTTGTGGCCCCAGCGGCGGTACCCCACCAGATCGATCAGGAAGTCCTTCGCGAACTGGCGGCGATAGGCGAGCGCCAACCGCACGGCCACGATGCACGCTTCGGGATCGTCCGCATTCACATGGACGATGGGCACCTCGAATCCCTTCGCCAGGTCCGACGCGTAGAAGGTCGATCGCCCGTCGAACGGGTCCGTGGTGAATCCGACCTGGTTGTTGCAGATGATGTGCAGCGTGCCGCCGACGCGATAGCCGTTCAGTGCGGAGAGGTTGAAGGTCTCAGCCACCACTCCCTCGCCGGGGAACGCCGCGTCACCGTGCACGAGAATCGGCACCACGCCGGACTCGTCGCGGTCGTGTGCGCCGTCGGCCATCGCGTAGGCCCGCTGCTTGGCGCGCGCCAGCCCGACCAGCACGGGATTCACCACCTCGAGGTGGGACGGGTTGGGGACCAGGGTGAGCCGCACGCTCCGGCCGTCCTCGAACTGGCGCTGCGACTCGAACCCCAGGTGATACTTCACATCACCGGTCTCGGCGTCGGCCACGTCGGCGTGCTTGCCGTCGAACTCGTCGAAGATGGTGCCTAACGGTTTGCCGAGTATGTGGGCCAGGACGTTGATGCGTCCGCGATGTGCCATGCCGATCACGACCTCGCGCGCTCCCGCTGTCGAGGCGTCGTGGATCGCCATGTCCAGCATGGGAACGAGGGCGTCGGTACCCTCGATGGAAAACCGCTTGACGTTCACGTATTTCCGGTGAATGAAGCGCTCCAGGCCATCCACTTCGGTCAGGCGGCGCAGCAGGGTGCGCTTCTCCTCGGCGGAAAGGCGGCGGCGCAACTGGTCTCCCTCGATGACCTGCCGGAACCACAGTCGCTCCGCTTCGTTTTCGAGGTAATCGAACTCGAAGGCCAGGTCGGACTGGTAGAGACCGCGGAGACGGGCCGCGACGTCGGCCGCCGTGCCCATCTCGAATCCCAGGGCCGGCGCCGGTACCAGGGACAGGTCCTCCTCGCTGATGCCGTAGAAGGACGGCTGCAGCTCCGCTGCGCCCGTCGGCGGGGAGCCCAACGGATCGGTGCGAACGGCGAAGTGGCCGTAGATCCGGATCGCATCCATGAGCGCCGCGGCGCCCGCCACGCGGCGGAGGTATGACACATCGGCGGCGACCGTGGTGACCGGAGCGCCGATTCCGGCGAGCGACTCCGCGAAGTGGAAGAACTGGCGCCAGGACGCGTCGACCGTCTCCGGATCGCGGCGGTAATGCTCGTAGATTCCTGCGACGAAACCGTCGTTGTACACGCCGAGGATGGGTGCGCTCGTCATAGCCGGAATCTACAGCGCAGCATGATCTGTGGGACCGTTACCAACGTGGTGGAACGGCGTTGGATCCATCCGCGAGTCGCGCTCTGTGTCGGCTTCACTGACCCGGCGCTGCGGAGACCAGAAACCGGACGCTCAGCCCGCCATTTGTGGTCCGGAGCGCTGCGCGCAGGGGTACACGAAGCGGTGCTGCCGCCCAGGCGTGCGCGACAAGCACACCAATGCTCCACCCCGCGAAACGATCCTCCAGCACCTCGCCGAAGCTCTCCATGAGGAGACGCAGGTCGGAACGGTCGCCCAGGCGAACGCCGTATGGCGGGTTGGTGACGAGCCATCCGTGCTGCCCTGGCGGCGGCACCAGACTGCGCACGTCGCGCCGTTCGAAGCGGACCAGTTGGCTGGTACCGGCCCGGCTGGCATTGCTCTCGGCGGCTCGGATCGCTGCCACGCTGCGATCGGAGCCGACAATCGGGACCGTGGGTGCGAGAACCTCACCCTGGCGTGCCTTCCGCAGAATACTGGCCCAGGTCCGTGAGTCATGGTCGGGCCATTCTGCGAATCGGAACGTCCGGTTCCTTCCCGGTGCCAGGCGCGCCGCAATCATGGCCGCCTCGATAGGAATCGTCCCCGAGCCGCAGAACGGGTCGACGAACGGCGATCGGGCATCCCAGCCGCTCGCCAGCACCAGAGCCGCGGCGAGCGTTTCCCGCATGGGTGCTTCGGTGATGGCCGTCCGGTAGCCTCGCTGGTGCAGGTGCGCCCCCGACGAATCGGCGCTGATGGTGCAATGATCGCGATCCATCCGCACGATGAAGAGCTGGCCAGGATTGTGTTCGTCGTCCGGGGACTCGCCGGGTGTGGCTGCCGCTCGCCCAGGGACCGCACCGGTGCGGTCCGTCAGGTCGCGCATCAGGCGCTCCGCCACCCCACCACTGTGATACAGACGGGACTTCCGGCACGTGACCCGGAGCGTCACGGACGAACCCCGAGGCAATACTCGCTCCCAGGGTACGCGTCGTGCCCGCCTTTCGAGTTCGGCAAACGACGTTGCGCGAAAGCTGGCAAGACGAACGATCACCCGGCTGGCGGCACGCAGGTGCAGGTTGGCGGTGTAAAGCGCCTCCCGGTTGGCGGCGAACTCCACGCCGCCATCGGTCACCAGTCCTGGTCGGATCCCCAGGGACTCCAGCTCTCGGGCGACGATATGCTCCAACCCCGGCGCTGTGACGGCAAACGCATCCCACATGCCCGGTGTATGCACGACGGAATTGTGGGTCTTCTGCATTTTGTGTGGGTACTTTGGAGCTGGAATCAGGTGCGCGGTAGAGGTGGAAGGGTGCAGGTCAGAATCTTGAGGTGGAGATAGTCCTCGTCGCGCAAGCGTAACACCGGCGCTGCATGACGCCAATCTTGTTGTTCAGCCCTTCGACGAAGCCGAGGGCTACTTTGTTCTCGGGCTGGCAGTAGGCCGTGATCCCCTCCCAATGCCGCTCGATCAACGCCGCGAACTTCTCGAAGGGCTTGAGCCGTTGCCAGCGCAGCGAGCGGCG
>DASWGU010000073.1:0-14291 GCA_036393555.1 Gemmatimonadaceae bacterium | reverse complement strand
CTGTGCAGTGGCGGGGTTCTCCGACCTCGGACCACTGACCTCCGTCCCTCAAGACCTCACAGTTCAGACGTCTCATGTCCAATGACCTGCTCGGTATGCTCCTGGGCCTCGGGGTCGGCATCGTACTCGGCCTGCTGGGAGGCGGTGGGTCGATTCTCGCGGTTCCCATCTTCCTCTACGTTTTTCACGTCGATCCCAAGCCGGCCATCGCGATGAGCCTCGCCGTGGTGGGCATGAGCGCGTTCGTCGGGTTCCTGGGCCACTGGCGGCAAGGTTCGGTCAACCTCCGTGTGGGAGCGCCCTTTGGCGCCTTCGCCATGCTGGCCGCGTTCTTCACCGCCCGCGTCTCGGACCGCGTGCCCGAAACGATCCAGCTGGGGCTCTTCGCGCTGTTCGCGTTCACGGCCGCCTTCGTGATGCTGTGGGACTCGTTCCGGCCACGCGCGGCGCACCCCATCCCGACCGCACCCCCCCACTTCACGGCCCTCCTCGCCCTGGAGGCCATGGCCGTCGGCGCGCTGACGGCGCTGATCGGCGCGGGCGGCGGTTTCGTCATCGTCCCGGCGCTGGTCTACCTGGCCGGAGTGCCGGTGAAGCCGGCCGTGGGAACCTCGCTCCTGATAATCGCCATGAATGCCCTCAGTGGGTTCGCGGGCTACATCGGTCAGGAGCCGATCGACTGGTCGCTGGTGGGGTCGTTCACCGGTATCGCGGCCGTCGGGGCGATTCTCGGTACGCGGCTCAACCGTCGCGTGCCCCAGGTGCGCATCAAGCAGGGGTTTGCCTTACTCATCATTACGCTCGGCGGATACCTTATCATTCGAAGGCTGGCCACCTGACGCCGGGGTCAGCATTCGGAGCTCGGATGGTGAGCGACGTCGGTTCCCCTGCATCCCGCTTTCCAGCAAATCACGACCATCATGGCCAGTCAATTCATCATCGGTGTCGATCTGGGCGGCACCAACATCGTGGCTGGTGCGCTGGCGGAGGATGGCAGCGACGTGCTCGCGATTCGTACGGAAGCGACGCGCGCCGCCCAGGGTCCCGACGCGGTCATCGAGCGAATCGTTCGCATGATCGACACGGTGATCGCCGAGACCATCGCGCAGACCGGCGCGAGGCGCTCGGACATCATCGGGGTGGGCGTGGGTGCGCCCGGGCCGCTCGACCGGAAGCGCGGTATCGTGGTCACCACGCCCAACCTGGGGTGGAACGATTTCCCACTGCGGGACGTGATCTCTGCTGCCACGGAGTTGCCGGTCCGCATTGACAACGACGCCAATTGCGCCACGCTGGGCGAGTGGTGGCTGGGTGCGGCGGTCGGCGCCAACAACGTGATCGGCCTGACGATTGGAACCGGGATCGGCGGGGGCTTGATCCTGAACGGCCGGCTGTATCATGGCTCGTCCGACGTGGCCGGCGAAATCGGGCACACCACAATCGACGTCACGGGACGGCGGTGCAAGTGTGGCAACTACGGGTGCCTGGAGGCGTACGCGTCGGGCCCGTCGATCGCGGATCGGGCGCGCGAGGCGGTCGCCAGCGACGATGGCGCGATCCTCGTTCGCCTGGTCGACGGTGACCTGAGCCGCATCACGGCCGCCACTGTCTATGAAGCGGCGAAGTTGGGGGACGACGTTGCCGTGGATGTGGTTCGCGAGACGGCCCGGCTGCTGGGTGCCGGCGTGGCCAACCTGCTCAACATCTTCAACCCGGACGTCGTCGTGCTCGCGGGCGGAGTGACGCAGGCCGGTGAGGGGCTGTTCGAACCACTTCGGCGGGAGGTGCGGAAGCGCGCCTTCCGGCGCGCGGTCGAGGCCTGCCGGATCGTGCCCGGAACGTTGCCCGGAACCGCCGGCGTGGTAGGCGCGGTGGCGGCGTTCAAGCAACAGGAAGCTTGAGGTCAGAGGGCAACGGTCAGAGGTGAACTCCGCATCCCGTGTCTCTGACCTCTGACCTCTGGCTTCGCCCGGTATGCGTGTCGGCGTCATTGGCAGTTTCGTCTGGGACCTGATCTACGGCCGCGATCCGGGAGACCGTCCCATCCAGGAATGGGGCGGCATCACCTACGCGCTCAGCGCGTTTGACGCGGCGCTCCCGGAGTCGTGGGAGATGGTGCCGCTGGCCAAGGTCGGCTCAGACTTGTGGCCCCGCGCTCATGAATTCCTGGCCAGCCTTCAGCACGTCGCGCCGGACGCGCTGCCGATCGAGGTGGCGGCCCCCAACAACCGCGTTCGCCTGGAGTATTCGAGCGACGAATTGCGCTCCGAGGTGCTGCAGGGCGGCGTGCCACCGTGGGAATGGTCGGGGCTTCGGCCCCTGCTTCGAGATCTCGACGCGCTGTACGTCAACCTGATCAGCGGCTTCGAACTCGACCTCGTCACCATGCAGATGGTGCGGCGCCATTTCCACGGGCCAATCTACTGCGATCTGCACTCCCTGCTCCTGGGCATACAGGCCGACGGGACGCGATTCCCGCGCGCCATCGCCGATCCGGAGGCCTGGTTCGCGTGCGCCGACATGATCCAGGTGAACGAAATGGAGATGTCGATGATGGCCGCGGACCCCATGGCCCTGGCGGCAGCCGCCATGCGCAGCGGTGCCCGTTCGCTGCTGGTGACGCTCGGCAAGCGGGGCGTCGTGTACGTGCTGGCGCCGGGATTCGAGTCGCTTCGCGACCTGCGGCGGCCGGACGCCGGGATCGGCCCGGTCCGGACGGAACTCGTTGCGGCCGAGCGGGCCGCGATCTCGCCCGGCGACCCGACCGGATGCGGCGACGTGCTGGGCGCAACCCATTTCTCGCGCCTGCTGGCCGGTGATACTTTTGCTGTGGCATTACGGGCGGGTATTCACGCGGCCGCCCGCAACGTTGCTTTCCGTGGGGCCGGTGGCCTCGCGGCCTTCCTCCGAGGAGAACTGCTCCGGACGTGACGACGGTCATCACGGTTCCACCCTCGCTCGACGACGACACGTTCGAACAGGTGTTCGAGCAGGTGGCCACCGTCTCTCCCGACCAGAAGGTGCTGGTCGACGCCCGGCGCACCCGATGGGCTTCTCCTTACGGACTCACCGCATTACTCGCCCTGGCGCAGTCTCGCGTGGAACGGGCGGCCTTCGCCGGACCGGACAACGAGGAAACAGCGAGCTACTGGGCCCGGGCCGGGTTCTACCGCCATGCGGCCGACGTGTACGAGCTGCACGGCAAGGTTCCCCGGTCTCGAGAGGCCCAGTCGGAATCGAACGTACTGCTCGAGATTACCGACGTCTCGCGGAGCGATGACGTACACCAGGTCGTCGAGCGCATCCAGTCCAAGGCGCAGGCCATCCTGGTCCACGAACTCCGACTGGATCCCCAGGCGACCATGCGCTTCGCGATGACGCTCTCCGAAGTCTGCCAGAACATCATCGAACACGCCGGGCAGGGCGGCTGGGTGGCGGTGCAGGCATACCGGTATCGCCGGCGCCTGTCACGACGCGTGGTGGTCATCGCCGTTTGCGACGCCGGCGTGGGATTCCGACGGTCGCTGGAGAGCTCACCGGGATGGAAGCCGAAGGACCGCTGGGACGACGCCATGGCGCTCGAAGACGCGTTGATCCGCGGAGTCAGCCGCTACCGCGACCCCGGGCGCGGCCAGGGACTGGCTGGCGTACGCCGGTTTGTCGGGAAATGGGACGGGAAACTGTCGATCCGGAGCGGCACGGCGCGAATCTCGATCGTTCCGGACTGGGACGACGCAGTTCCGTTGAAGGAGGGAATGCCACACTTTCCGGGGGCGCAAGTTCAGATCACCATCCCCGAGCGGGTCTCGCCAGGGTGACAAACCACATCGACGTCGGGTCCGTCCTCAGGCGGACCGTCTGCGACCTGTATTCCAACCTCGTCACCCGTCCCACGGGCGCCGCGGTGCGGCGCGAGATCGAGACCGTCCTGCTCGGACTGGACACACCGAGCCTCACGGTCATCGACTTCTCCCAGGTGGGTCTGCTGGACTTCTCCTGCGCCGATGAGGTTGTCGGGAAGCTGCTGGACGGTGTGCGGCGCCAGGTCATCGTCACCGATGCCTACGTCCTGGTCCGCGGTGTCCGCGACGATCACCTCGAGGCGATCGAGGCCGTGATGCAGCGCTACGATATGGCCGTGATCGTGGAAAGCGAGGACGGAGAGTGGCACGTCGTCGGTCCGCTGGATGACGGAATGCGGCGTACCCTGGACGTCGTGCACCAGTGTGGTCGGGCCGTTCCGTCGGAACTGGCCGAGGCGCTGGAACAGCCGCCCGCGGCGGTGACGGAGACGCTGGACGGACTGCTGGAGCGCCGCCTGGTGATGCGCACCGAGGGCGCATACGTGTCACTGCAGAGCGTGCTGTGATGCGGTTGTACAACCCACCGCTGCAGGTTGTCGGGTTTCACGGCTCCCGCCGCGGCGATCCAGAGCGCGGGCCACAGGTCCGGATGCGCAGCGATGAGGCAGCGTTGCGGCTCGTCTCGGATGGCGAAATGGTCTGGGTCCAGGGACCGCGGCGGCAGGAACTCGCGGTGCTCTCCGTGGACGACACGGTACCAAAGGGCGGCGTGGTGGTGCGCGACATCGGCGGCCTCGCCGTCAGCGAGATCGTGCGGATCTCCAAGCCCGACATGGATACCGGCTCATCCAGGGGCACGCTGGCGTGACGGGTGAGCGCCAGAACAGCCTGGCGACGCGCACCGTGCACGGAGGGCGCGTCCCGTCGGTGAACGAACCCATGGTCACGCCGCTGGTGCAGAGCGTGAATTTCGTGGAGGAGATCGGCTCGTCCGAGGGGTTGCGCTACCCCCGATACGGAAACGTTCCCAATGCGGATCACGTGCAGCGACGGCTGGCCTCGCTGGAGGGTGCCGAAGCCGCGCTGGTGCTCGGCAGCGGGATGGGAGCGATTGCGTGTGCCATGCTCGCCCTGTTGCGCCCCGGCGACCACCTGCTGACGAGCGCGTGGATCTACGGCGGTGCCCGCCGGCTGTTCGAGGAGGAGTTTCCCCGTCTGGGAATCGAGGTCACGCTGATCGATCCGTCCATTGCTCGCGATTGGCGCCGCCAGCTCCGGCGCCAGACGAGGGCACTGTTCGTGGAGACGCCGGCGAACCCCAGTTGCCGCGTGGTGGACCTCACGCCGATCCGCCGCCTGACGAAGGAGCTGGGCCTGGCACTCGTCGTGGATTCCACGTTCGCCAGCCCGGTGAATTTCCGGCCGCTGGAGCATGGTGCGGACGTCGTGGTGCACAGCGCCACGAAGTACCTCAACGGGCACCACGACGTGCTGGGCGGCGTGGTGCTGGGCACGATCCCGTACATCGAAGAAGTGCGCCAGAAGATGATGCTCTGGGGCCAGGCTCCCGATCCGTTCGCGTGCTGGCTGTTGGAGCGCGGTTTGAAGACTCTGGACGTTCGCGTGCAGCGCCAGAATGAGAACGCCGGGCGCATCGCGAACTGGCTCTCTGATCGCCCCGAGGTGGGCCGCGTTCACTACTCCGGCGTTCCCGATCATCCCGACCACGCAGCAGCGAAGGCGCAGATGTCGGGCTTCGGCGGCATGCTCGCCTTCGAGCTCGCGGGAGGCGCCGACGCCGCGGAGCGCATGCTGCGCCGCCTCACGCTGATCCGGCATGCGCCCAGTCTGGGGGGCGTGGAGTCGATCGTGTCCGAACCGCGATTCACCTCGCACGCGCACCTCACGCCGGCCCAGCGGGCCGAGGCGGGCATCCCCGACGGGTTCATCCGACTGAGCGTGGGGATCGAAGACGCGGACGACCTGATTCGCGATCTGGAGAAGGCAGTCGAGAGTTGAAGGCTGAGCGTCGAAGGGCGGTGCCGAATGCCGCGCTTCAACGCTCTGCTCCCCTCGGCCCGCTTCGGTACCTCAGGCCGTGCCGGTCGTCTATGTTCGTGAGGGAATCCCGAATCCGGCTGCAATGATCCGACTGGCCAACGTCTTCAAGGAGTATCCGCGCACGGGGATGGCGCTCAACGACGTCTCCTTCATGGTTGCGAAGGGTGAGTTCGCCTTTCTTACCGGGCCCAGCGGTGCCGGGAAGAGCTCCATCCTCAAGCTCATCTACATGGATGAGGTTCCCACGCGGGGAACGGTGTGGGTGGGGGGCACCAAGTCACCGGTTTCGCGCCGGTCGGTCATTGCCCAGGTCCGCCGGAAACTCGGCGTCGTCTTTCAGGACTTCCGGTTGCTGGAGGACCGGCGCATCGAGGACAACGTCGCCTTCGCCCTGGAGGTCATCGATACGCCACGGGAACGCATCGGCCCCAAGGTGAGCCGGTTGCTGACGCGCGTGGGGCTCGCCTCCAAGGCAACCAACTACCCGCGCGAACTCAGCGGCGGCGAACAGCAGCGCGTGGCCATCGCGCGCGCTCTGGTGAACGACCCGTTCGTCCTCATCGCGGACGAACCGACCGGCAACCTGGACGATCGCGCGACTCGCGGTGTCTTCCAGCTGTTGAAGGACATCAATGCGGCCGGTACCGCAGTCATCATGGCCACACACAACCTGGAACTGGTTCGACGCAACGAGTATCGGGTCCTGGAGATCAACCGGGGCCAACTGGTCTTCGATTCGGCGGAGCAGGCGGGGCGCGCGGTGGAGCCGACGCCATGAGGCTGGCACTGCGCGAGGCAATGCTGGCGTTCCGCCGCTCACCGCTCCTGAGCGGTCTCAGCGTCACCACCATCGCGTTCTCGCTCTTTGCGTTCGGCTTGTTCTCGCTGGTGGCGTTGAACATCCGGAGCGCGCTCCGCTCGATCGAGGAACGGGTGGAGATCCGGGCGTTCCTGCTGGACGCCACGCCGGTGGACAGCATCGCCGCCATGATGGAGGAACTGGGAGGGCGGTCCGAGGTCGCGCGTGTGGAGTTCATCGACGCGGACCAGGCGCTGCAGCGCGCCAGACAGGAGATGGGCGAGTTCCAGGACGTGTTCGAGGCCGGCTTCCTGCCCGCCTCGCTGGACATCCGCATGCGCGAGGGCTTTCGCGATCCGGCGTCGGTCCAGACACTGGCGGACGAGGTGCGCATTCTGCCGTACGTCGAGGAAGTCAGGTACGGCGCCGACTGGATCAGCAAACTGCACCGGATCCGGAACATCGCGGCCGCGACGGGCATCGTGCTGGGCATCGCGTTCGCCGCGGTCGCAATCATCATCATCAGCGCGTCCATTCGCATGACAGTGCTGGCGCGGGCGCAGGAAATCGCCATCATGCGGCTGGTCGGCGCCACCGATGCATTCGTCCGGCGACCGTTCCTGCTCGACGGCTTTGCCAAGGGCGTCCTGGGCGGCCTGCTGGCCCTGGTGCTCACGTGGATCGCGCACACGGTGGTATCCCGATCGTTCATCGAGACGGAGTTCTTCCCGGCGCGGCTGGCGCTCCTGGGGGTCGTTGCCGGAGCGCTCCTCGGGACGGTGGTGAGTCTGGTCTCCGTGCGACGTCATCTCAGGCGGATCCGGTAGTGCGGCGGGGCGTCCTCCTGCTGGTATTGCTGTTGGCGACGGCCGCGCCGGCCTTCGCCCAGGACGCGGACGCGCGGCTCCGGCAGCAGCGTGAGGAGCTGGACCGCATCCGCCGGGAGCGCGATTCACTTCAGGCCCAGTCGCGGCAGCTCCAGGGGCGCGTGCGCACGCTGAGCGACGAGGTCACTGTCCTCGGGCGCCAGGTCACCGCGACCACCCGTCTCATCCGATCGCTCGACCAGCAACTGGCCAGCCTGAACGCCGAGGTGGACACCGCGACGCAGCGCGTTGCGGTGGCGCAAACGGAGGTGCAGACCCGTCGCGGGCGGCTGCGCGAGCGGGTGCGGGACATCTACAAACGAGGGCCGCTGTTCGCGACCGAGGCGTTCCTGGCGGCGCGCTCCTTCGGAGAGCTGGTGGCGCGCTACAAGTACCTGCACGAGCTGGCGCTGTACGACCGCGCCGTGGTGAAGCGGGTGGAGGACCTTCACCAGCAGATCGACGCCCAGCGCCAGCTGCTGGTTCGGCTGCAGGACGAGTTCCGGCGAAACCGCGAGGAAAAATCGCGCGAGCAGGTGCGGTTGCGGGACCTGGAGGCGCAACGACAGCGTGCCCTCTCGCAGACCCGGCGCACGGCGCAACAGGTCGCGGGCCGGCTGACGCAGATTCAGCGCGACGAGCAGCGCGTCTCACAGCTTATCGCGGCCGCCGAGGCGGCGGCGCGGAGGGTGGGTGGCAGTGGCGGCGTGGGAGCCGTCAGTACCCTGAGCACGAGCGACTTCGGCAAACTCGACTGGCCCGTGGAGGGCGACATCCTCTACACGTTCGGGCGGGCCGTCAACCCGAACAATACGGCCATCCGGTGGAACGGGATCGGGATCCAGGCACCGTTAGGCGCGCCGGTCAAGGCGATCGCCGACGGCGAGATCATGGTGGCCGAACAGATCGGCACCTACGGCCTGACGGTCATCGTGCAGCACGGCGGCGGCGACTACTCCGTGTACGGTTCCTTGCAGCGCGCCTCCGTGGCCAAGGGCGCCAAGGTGAAAAAGGGTCAGGTCATTGGTACCGTCGGACGGGCCGACCCGGATCTGAACCCGCACCTGCACCTGGAGATCCGGCCCCAGGGACGCGCCGTCGATCCGTTGACGTGGTTGCAGGGGCGACGACCGTAAGCTGGCCACCTGAGTGCGCCCCGCACCACCGCGAACGCCGCGGTCCTGACTGAGACCGGCCTGTTCTCAGCTCCTCGCCACCAACCCGCGATCCCGTGCTCCTGCTGGGCGCCCACGTCTCGACCTCCGGCGGTGTGACCGCTGCCCTTCCACGCGCGGCGGCCATCGGCGCGACAGCGATGCAGATCTTCACGAAGCAGGCCAGCCAATGGCGGGAGCCGGCCATCGACGACGAGGAGCGTGCACGATTTCGAACGATTCGGGCGGCGTCAGGCATCGTTCACGCCAACGCGCACGACAGTTACCTCATCAACCTCGCGTCTCCGGACCGGGTGCTCTGGATCCGGTCACTCATTTCGTTCACCTGCGAACTGAAGCGATGCGAGGCGCTGGGGCTGAACGCGCTGGTCTCTCATCCCGGAAACTTCATCGACCACCGGGAAGACGGACTGGCGCGCAACGCGGCCGCGATCACGATCGCCCTGGAAGCCGTGCCGGGGACAACGCGCCTGCTGCTGGAGCTTACCGCGGGGAGTGGCACCGCGTTAGGCAGCTCGTTCGACGAGATGGGCCTGCTGCTCCGGATGCTGCCCAGCGCGGTGCGCGACCGTGTCGGCGTCTGCCTCGATACGGCGCACGTGTTCGCGGCGGGCTACGACCTGGCACGGGACTACGACGGCGTGTGGTCCGCCTTCGGCGACGCCATCGGTTTCGAGCGGTTGGGCGCTCTTCACCTGAATGACTCGAAGGCGCCGCTGGGGTCTCGCCGGGACCGGCACGAGCTCATCGGCGAGGGGGCGCTGGGCGAGCTGCCCTTCCGACGCATAATGAACGATCCCCGGTTCGAGCGCATTCCCAAGGTGATCGAGACGCCCAAGCTGGACGACGCCGAGCGTACCGATCGGCGCATGCTGGGGAAGCTGCGTCGCTTTGTCGGCGCCCGTCCCCCATCTGGGAAGGCACCCAGGGGCCCGCGCAGAGCATCGGTTCGGCCCTGAATCCCGGCGTGCTGACCAGATCATGAGGCCGGTCAGCCGTTTGAGACTGGACCACGAGGCGGGAACGAGGGTAAACTTGGCGCATGTCACCACGGCTCTGGGGCGGGAGCCCCTGCCAGGATGAGTGATCGCGGCGCCCGTCGGGTGGCGCGGGGGCTCGCGAGCCTCCTGCTCGGCCTTCAGGCCTTCGTCTGGGGCGGCGGACCGATTGTCGAAGCCAGGCCGGCCGCCGAGGGACTGACGGCTGGCGCGCACATCGAGGCCGTTGGCGGCACGAACTGCCCCTGGATTCACAGTCACCTCGACTGCCTGATCTGCCGGGCCTTCAGTGGCGGCGCCATTGGCGGTTCGGGACCGACTGCGCCGGTCGTCGCTGCGACAGTGACGTGGCTGCCGCCGGCGGAAGTCCCCGCTCCCATCGAGAGCGGTCTGTTCGGGCCATTCGGCGCGAGAGCCCCGCCGAGCGCCTGATTCCCGCCCGGAAAACCTGACGCCCTGGCCAGCCAGGAGCAGCGCTCGTTGATCGCGACCTGACGGCAGCGTCCCGGGCAATGCCCTGTTGGAGCAGTGCCTGCTCCGGGCGATACGCGTCACGTGCGGTTCCAGCCGCACGCCCACAGGCCCAGTGCGCGCACGGATTCTTTCCGACGCGGATCCCCAAAAATCCATGCAAAATGCCCAGTCCTCACTACCTACGAATACGCGCCCCGCGGATGACCTGGCTGAGCACGCTCGTTGTTTTCCTTGTGTCCGCGCAACCTGCGCCGTGTTTGTCGCAGGCCCTGCCGCGCCACGCTCTGTCGCGCGTGGCGACGGGCCAGGCCGATGCCAGGCTCCCGGCCCCTGATCGCCGCGCGCCGACGAATCCCTCGACAGCGCAGCCGGTGTCGCAGGGAGCCCCGAATGCGCGACTGATCCCGGATGTCAGCCTGGTTGGAGACCTCATCGCCGACCTCTCACCCAATGGCGCCACACAGGAAGACGGAACGCGGCTGGGGGTGCGCGAAATCGAACTCGCCCTGCAGGCCGCGGTGGACCCGAGCTTCCGGGGCGACGTGTTCATCGGGTTCTCGGACGCCGAAGGCGTGGGCATCGAGCAGGCGTTCATGACCGCGACGTCCCTGCCCTGGCAGCTGGAAATGCGGCTGGGCCGCTTCCTCGCCCCGGTCGGCAAGCAGAACATCACCCACCGACACGACCTGCACACCGTCGATCACGCGCTGATCACTCAGCGAGTCCTTGGTGAAGAAGGGCTGAAGGGAACCGGAGTCTGGCTGGGCCGTATCTTCGCACCGTTCGGCTTCTATCAGGAGTTGATCGTGACGGCGACCGAACGACTGGGCGAGGCACCCGAAGATCTCGTGACCGCGGAGCCGACGAGTCGGGACCTGGGCGACCTGGCGTACTCGGCCCGCCTGCGCAACTACTGGGACCTGTCGAACGCCTCGAACGTGGAGGTCTCGGGATCGGTGCTGACGGGACTGCGCGAGCGGCCGGCCGTCCAGCCCCAGGGCGACATCAACGCGGTGGCAATGCGGCAAACCACCTACGGTGCCGACGTCACTTTCCGCTGGCGCCCACCACAGCAGGGCCTCTACCGATCCTTCATCCTGCAGGCCGAGTACCTGGCGCAGCTGAATGAGGGCGGCGTGTTCGGCCTGCCCGAGGGGCCGGTGGAACCCACCGTGCTGGCCGATGTCGCCGGTTACTACATCTTCGGACGGTACCAGGTCTCGCGGCGCGGTTACCTCGGCGCGCGCTTCGACACGCTGGATGACCCGGAGTTCGACGGCGAGCGGACCACCGCCTGGTCGGCATACTACCAGTTCTATCCCAGCGAGTTCTCCAAGATCATCACGAAGTTCGAGCGCGTCTCACCCACCGGGCTGACGGCCTTCAACCGGTTTGTCCTGCAGGCCACGTTCGCGCTGGGCCCGCACAAACCCCATCCTTTCTGATCAGCGCGCCCGCACGGGTTGCGTATAAATGGTGAGCCCCATGAATATCACGAACATCACGCGGCGCTTTGCGTTGGGCGCCACCGCGCTGGGCATCGTGTCGCTGGCCGCGACGACGGCCGCCGCGCAGTTGCGCGTCGTTACGAGCACCACCGACCTCTACGACATCGCCAGGTCGGTGGGCGGCGATCGGATCACCGCGGCGCACATCGGCGAGGGATACGAGGATCCGCACTTCGTGCAGCCCAAGCCCAGCTTCATTCTGAAGCTGCGCAATGCCGATGTCTGGGCCTACGTCGGCCTCGACCTCGAACTCGGCTGGATGCCGCTGCTCCTGAACGGCGCCCGCAACCAGCGGATCAACGCCGGTGCGCCAGGGCACATCAACGTGTCCACGGTGATTCCCGTGCTGGACGCCAACCAGGCTGTCGACCGCAGCCAGGGAGACGTCCACCCGCTGGGCAATCCGCACTACTGGCTCGACCCGGAGAACGCCAGGCGAATCGCCGCGCTCTTTCGCGACCGGCTCAGCCAACTCGATCCGGAGAACGCCGCCGTCTACAGCGCCAACCATGATGTGTGGGTGGCCCGGCTCGCTGCAGCGGCGCAGGCATGGCAGTCGGATCTCGATACCATGAAGGACAAGCCGGTGGTCGCCTGGCATACCAGTTGGCGGTATTTCGCGGCATACACCGGATTGCGGATCGTCGGATTCATGGAGCCCAAGCCGGGCGTCCCGCCGTCGGCGTCGCACCTCGCGGGCCTGATCGCCACCATCAAGCAGACCGGCGCAAAGGTGATCATCATGGAGCCGTTCTACGATCGGCGTACGGCCGACAAGGTGGCGCGGGAAACCGGGGCCACGGTCATCGTGGTGCCGCCCTCCGTCGGCGGCACCAAGGATGTGGGCGACTATATCGCGCTGATGCGACACGACATCGGGATGGTGGCAGCGGCGGTGCGATGACGGCGCTCGTCTCGTTCCGTAACGCAACGTTAGGCTACGGACGCCGGGCGATTCTCCGCGGGTTCGATCTGGACATCCTCGAGAACGACTTCCTGGGGATCGTCGGGCCGAACGGCGCCGGCAAGACCACGATCCTCCGGACGTTTCTCGGGTCGCTGAAGCCACTGGCGGGGTCCATGACGCTGGCGCCGGGGCTGCGGTACGGATACGTGCCGCAGCGCGACCCCGTGGATTCACTCTTCCCCCTCCGGGTGATCGAAGTGGTGCTCATGGGCCGCTACGACCGGATCGGCCTGGGCCGGCGCCCGACCGCGCGCGACCGGTCGCTGGCCGTCGAGGCGCTGGACCGCGTTGGCATCGCCGACCTCGCCATGACACCGCTGAACGCTCTCTCCGGCGGACAGCGGCAGCGCACGATGATCGCCCGCGCGCTGGTGGGTGAACCCAGCGTCCTGGTCCTCGACGAGCCCACCAACGGGATGGACCTCGTGGCGACCACGCAGATCCTGGGACTCGTGCGGGACCTGCACGAGCGCACCAGCCTCACGGTGGTCATGGTCAGTCACGCGCTCAACGAAGTGGCCAACTACGTCGAACGCATCGCTCTGGTGCACCAGGGCGGCTACGTCGTGGGCAACATCGCCGACGTCATGACGGAGGAGCAGCTCAGCGCCATGTACGGAATCGACGTGGAGGTGTCGTCGTTCGACGGCCATCGGATCGTGCTCGCCAGTCGCTCGCGTTCGGGCGAACATCGCCACGATGCTTGAGACGCTCCTGCTGTTTACCGACGCGCTGATCGGCGCGCTGGTGATTGCCGTGGCCTGCGCCGTCCTGGGCGTCTATGTCGTGCTGCGCCGTATCGTGTTCGTGGGGGCGGCCCTGGCACAAATGTCCTCGGCCGGCATCGCCCTGGCGTACTGGCTGGCAGGCCAGGGCATGGCGCTGTCGCTGACGGAGCACCCGGAAGGGGTTTCGCTCGCCGTGACACTCGGCAGCGTGGCGTTTTTCGCCCGCAGCTCCCGCGGCCCGGTGCCGCCTGACGCCCGCATCGGCGTCTGGTACGCGGTGGCCGCCGCCGCGGGGATCCTGCTCATTGCCAAGGCGACGGTGGGTGAGGCGCACGACATTTTCCTGCAGGGCAACATCCTTGGCATCACCCGGAAGGATACGATCGAGCTGGTGGTCGCCGCGATACCCGTGCTCACGGGACAGATCCTGTTCTACAAGGAGTTTCTGTTCATCTCCTTCGATCGTGAGACGGCGCGCACCCTGGGGTACCGGGTCTGGTTGTGGGACCTCGGACTGTACCTCACGCTGGGATTCGTGATTTCCATCGCGATGCAGTTCGCCGGCGTGATGCTGGTCTTCAACTTCCTGGTGCTACCCGCCGTCACGGGTCTGCTCCTGGCACATGGAATGGCCGGCGTCTTCCTCTGGTCGATCGCTGCAGCCGTGCTCGCCGCCTTGATCGGCTACGGGCTCTCCATCCCCCTCGACCTGCCGACGGGGCCGGCGATGATTGCGGTGTCCGGCATCCTGGTGCTGGTGGCGCTGGTGGTGCGGCGGATGCAGCGGAGGGGATAGGCCATATGGTGAGTGCGGGGTGCTGGACCGAATGGGACTAACAGGCTGAGTCGTGAGTGCTTGGTGCTGGACCTGCTTCCTGGAGCTGGGGCTGGGTGCTGGGTGCTGGGTGCTGG
>DASWGU010000072.1:0-36830 GCA_036393555.1 Gemmatimonadaceae bacterium | reverse complement strand
GTCGTCTCCGCGACGCTCACGCTTCCGCTGCCCGCGCAACTTCTTCACGCGCAGCCGCTTTTCCCTGGCAGCACCGCTCGGCTTCGTCGCCACGCGCTTTTTCGGGACGAGCAGTGCGCGAGCCACGAGGCCAGCCAGACGTTGCTCGGCCAGGATCCGGTTCTGCCGCTGGCTGCGCGTGTCGCTCGCCGCGACGCGAACCCACCCTGACCCGTCCAGCCGCGACGCGAGACGCATCGTGACGCGCTCTTTCTCGGCAGGCGTCAACGCCCGCGAACGCGAAGGATTCCAGCGCACCTCGACGCGCGTGGACGTGACGTTCACATGCTGCCCCCCGGGTCCGCCCGATCGTGTCGCCCGCAACTCTACTTCGTCGCGGGGAATGGCGTGGAAGTCGTCGACCTGGATGGAGTCAGTGGACATGATCGTGGTCAGCGTGCAGGGATCAGCCTTCCAGCATCCAGCACATTCCTCCAGCACCAGCCCAAGGCAGCAGCATCCAGTTCCAGCACCCGGCACTCACGACTCAGCCGCCCTTTTTCGATTGACTCTCACCCCGGCCACGCGCCTGCCCTCCATCGCGATCACCTCCAGTTCGCCCCCGGCGAAGATCACCCGGTCCCCGATGCGCGGGATCCGGCCGAGCCGGGCGAAGACATAACCGCCTAACGTGGACCAGTCTCCCTCGGGAATATTGACCTTGTGGTCCGACCGCACGTCGATCAGCGACAGATTGCCAGCCAGTTCCAGCACCCCGTTCACCTCGACCGACTCGCGCGAGATCATGTCGTACTCGTCCGCGATGTCACCGATCACTTCCTCGATCAGGTCCTCCATGGTGAGGATCCCCGCCGTGCCGCCATACTCGTCCAGCACCACCGCCATGTGCGCCCGCGTTTTCCGGAGGTCGTCCAGCACCCGGATTGCCGGCCGCGTCGCCGGGATGTACAGCGGGTCCCGCATGACCTCCCGCAGGCGAAACGGCATCGGCCGGTCCGCGAGCCACAAGTCCTTGGCGAGGAAAACGCCGACCACGTCGTCGAGCGTCTCCTGGTAGACCGGATACCGCGAATACCGCTCGCGGCCGAGCACCTCCCGTACCTCCGCCTCCGTGGCATCCACCGAGAGCGCCACCACGTCGGTCCGGGGACGCATCACGTCGTGGACCTTCTTCTCGTGGAAGTCGAACACACCGGCCAGCATCGCGGAATCGCTCTCGTCGAGCGTCCCGTGCGCGCGTGCCTGCATCACCAGCATGCGGAGTTCGTCGGGCGAGTGTACGTGCTGGGTCTCGCCCATGGGTTGCACCCCGAACAGCCTCAGTGACGCGTTGGCCGTCCCGTTCAACAGGGCGATGAATGGCGCCATCAGTTTCGCAAACAACATCAGCGGCAACGCGACCCAGCCGGTCAGGCGCTCCGGCATGACCAGCGCAACGGTCTTTGGCGCCAATTCGCCGTACACGACGTGCAGGAACGTGATCACGAGGAAAGCGACCGTGATTCCCGCGGCGGTGTGTGTCGCACCCGGCGAAGGGTTGACGCCGAACTGGTGAAGCACCGTGTCGATCAGGGCCGCCACGACCGGCTCGCCGACCCAGCCAAGCGCCAGCGAGGCGATGGTGATTCCGAGCTGGGTTGCCGAGATATAACGGTCGAGGTCGGTAACTATCCTGAGCGCCAACCTCGCCAGCCGGTCGCCGCCCTCTGCCATCTCGCTGAGCTTCGACCGCCTCGCGCCGACGGCGGCGAACTCAGCCGCAACGAAGAACGCGTTCAACAGAACAAGACCGAGCAAGGCACCAATTCTGAGGATAACTCCTTCCCACGTCAGGGGATCGGCCGCGCTCACGAGGAAACTCCCGGCCGGGCTGATCGTCCACGTAGTGGCAGAATGCGACACCCGCTCGCACCGGCGCTGTCTTGCAGCATGCAAGACTCCCTTTCGACTACCATGTGACGACTCCGCTCGCGCAAACGAAGGTGCAGGGGGTCAAGGTACTGGACCCGCGATTCGTCCTTCGATGGGAGTACGTCGGCCGTATGGCGATCGCGGCGGCGATCTTCATCGTGGTCGGCTTTGTGCTGGACAACGCGAGTCCCGAGAACCGACTGATCGCGACGATGCTCCTGGTCGCAGCCGTGGTGTTCACGGCGATCTCCGCCGCCTGGAGCGAGTACCCCCGAAGGCAGATCACCAACGCGTTCGTGGGCGCGCAGATTCTCTTCGATCTGGCGCTGGTCACGGGCCTGATTCATGTCACTGGTGGTGCGTCGTCGCAATTCGCGGCGCTGTACATCCTGGTCATTGCCGCGGCGGCGCTGGTGCTCACCGTGTCGGCCGGACTCCTCGTGGCCGCGCTGGCGTGCGTTCTCTACTTCGCCGACGTCATCCTCGGGCATCAGGCAACGCTGGGATTGGGACACTGGCTGCAGCTCGGCGTCTTTGCCGGGGTGGCGCTGAGTTCCGGCTACATCGCCACCCGACTCCGTGAGGCCAGGGCGGGCCACGAGGAACTGGCCGCTGAACTGGTCAAGGTGAGACTGCAGGCGGAGGACATTCTCCGCAACATCCGCAGCGGGATCGTAACCGTTGACGCGGCAGGCAACCTGATGTATGCCAACCCCGCCGCCAGCGCGCTGCTGGGCGTGAACCTGGACGCGGTCATCGGGCAGCCGGCGGACCGGATTGTCGGACCGGTCTCGCCGGAGCTGGTCAGGGCCCTGCGCAACGCGGTCGAGCTGGGTCTTCGCACGACCCGGGCCGAAGGACGGGCGGTGACTGGCGGGCGATCCTTCCCGATCGGACTCAACACGACGGTGACGACCGGCGGGGACTCCGGTGATCCGGCGGACGGGCGCGACGGCGTCACGACGGCGACGGCCATCTTCCAGGACATCTCCGACCAGAAGCGACTCGACTCGCTGCACCGCCGCACGCAGCGTCTGGAAGCGGTGACCGAGTTGAGCGCCTCGCTGGCTCATGAAATCAAGAACCCGCTGGCATCCATCCGGAGTGCGGTCGAGCAGATCGGCCAGTCGAAACGTGCGACGCCTGACGAGAGGACCCTGACGGCGCTCATCGTCCGGGAGTCGGACCGGCTCTCGCGGCTGTTGTCCGAGTTCCTGGACTTCGCGCGCGTTCGCGTGTCGCACATCCAGCAGCTGGACGTGTCCGGGCTGGTGAAAGGCGCGGCGATGCTGGCCGGCGCTAATCCGGAGCGGCCGCAAGGAGTACGCGTGCGCGTGGAGGAGGGCGCTGCCGCTGGAGCGATCGACGGCGACGAGGACGTGCTCCATCGCGCCGTGTTCAACCTCGTGCTCAACGCGGTGCAGGCGTCTCCCGTCGGCGGGGAGGTAGTCGTCGAGGTGGCCGGACTGCGGTCGGGGGAAGCCCCTTCGGGAGTCCGCCTCAACGGCGGCGGCATCGCCATTCGCATCGCCGACCAGGGCCCCGGCATCACACCCGAGGTCCGCGAACGGATGTTCGATCCATTCTTCACGACGCGCCCGGGCGGGAGCGGGCTGGGTCTGGCGGTCGTTCATCGGGCGGTCGAGTCGCACGCCGGCTACGTGTTCGTGGACAGCGAGGAGGGGAGCGGAACGCGGGTGACCGTCCTGCTGCCCAGGCGGCACGACCAGCCAGTGGAGGTCGTGTGAGCGAACCAACCGAGGCGGGTCCCAACGTCCTGGTCATCGACGACGAATCGAGCATTCTCGAGTCGTTGCGGATTCTCCTCCGGAACGAGGGGTTCACGCCGCACGTCGCGCTCGGCGGACGCCGGGGGCTGGAGCAGATCGAGGTGCTGGCCCCTGACATCGTGCTGACGGACGTCCGGATGCCTGACGTGACCGGCATCGAGGTCCTGGCCGCCGCCCGGCGGCGCGACCCGGCCATTCCGGTCATCCTCATGACCGCGCAGGCCACACTGCAGTCGGCCATGCAGGCGGTGAACGAGGGTGCCTTCTACTACATCCAGAAGCCCTTCCGGAACGACGACCTCGTGGCCATCCTCCGCCGCGCGGCGGAGCACCGGCGCCTGCGGGTGGAGAACCAGTCGCTCAAGCAGGAAATCCGCCGGCGCGAGACGAGCGCGTCAGGGCGCCCGATCGGGAAGAGCAAGGTCTGGACCGAGGTGCTGCGCCTGGCTGAAACGGTCGCACCGACGGAATCCACGGTGCTGATCCAGGGCGAGTCGGGGACGGGCAAGGAGGTGATCGCCCGGTACATCCACCAGTTGTCGGCGCGCGCCGACGGCTCGTTCCAGTCGATCAACTGCGGCGCACTGCCGGAGAGCCTGTTGGAGAGCGAACTGTTCGGCCACGTAAAGGGATCCTTCACGGGCGCGGTGAGGGACAAGCAGGGACTTTTCACCGCCGCCGGCGGCGGGACGTTCTTCCTCGACGAGATCGGCGAGACCACGCCGGCCACGCAGGTGAAACTCCTCCGGGTGCTGCAGCATCGCGAGGTTATTCCGGTGGGCTCCACCGAATCGATTCCCATCGACACGCGGCTCATCGCGGCCACGAACCGTGAGCTGGAGGAGGAGATGCGCCGCGGCACGTTCCGGCAGGACCTGTACTACCGGCTCAACGTGATCGCGCTGTACCTGCCACCGCTGCGCGACCGCCGTGACGACATTCCGCTGCTGGTGGAGGCGTTCATGGCGAGACTCGCATCGTCGCGCGGCAGCGGAGCCAAGTCGCTGAGCGACCAGGCGCTGGAGGCGATCCAGGACTACATCTGGCCGGGGAACGTTCGCGAACTGGAAAACGCGTTGGAGCGCGCCTGGATCCTCACGCCGGGATCGCGGATCGAAGCCGCCGCCCTGCCGGAGCGGGTCACCAGTCCCACGCCGCCCCGGCTGCTGGACGAGCGGGCGACGCACAATCCTACGCTGGACGTGGTGGAGCGCGCCTACATCCTCTGGGTGCTGTCGAGCGAGGGTGGCAACAAGACCCGGGCCGCCGAGACGTTAGGCATCGATCCATCGACGCTGCACCGCAAGCTGTCGCGGTTCGGGGGCGAGGAGTGAGGGGACCGCTCGTCGAGGGGCCGGACCCCGAGCACGCGTTCCGGGAACGCATCATGCCGCTCCTGCTGGCCGCGCTGGCGATGGGATTCGTCGTGATTTCCATCCAGCCGTACCCGGTCGGCGTCCTGCAGGACGACGGGATCTACGTGGTCCTGGCCAGATCGCTGGCGACGGGGCAGGGCTACCGGTTCCTCCACCTGCCCGACGCGCCGAATGCCACGCACTATCCGCCGTTGTACCCGCTCTTCCTCGCCGGACTGTGGAAGCTGGTGCCGGCGTTTCCCGCGAACGTGACCGTGTTCAAGTTCGCCAACGCGGCCCTGGTGGCCGTCGCCGCGGCTGGAGCATACCGCTTCACCCGCGCACGGGCCGGGCTGGCGCCGGCGCCGGCCGCGCTCACGGTCGCCGCGTTCACGGCGTGTGCTCCCATCGTGCTGTTGGGCGTCATGGTCCTCTCGGAGCCGCTGTTTCTGGCGGCCCTCTGCCCGGTCCTGCTGGTCTGCGAACGGGCGGCGGACGGCGGCCGTCCGCGCGCGGCCGTGCTGGCGGGGGCCGCCGGTGGCGTGCTGGCGCTCATCCGGACGTTAGGTGTGGTGGCCATCCCGGCGACGGCGCTGGTGCTGGCGTGGCGCCGCCGCTGGACGGCGGCCGCCCTCGTGGTCGTCGCCGGTGCGTTGGTGCTCCTGCCATGGCAGCTCTGGGTCAGTGCCTACGGGGCCGAGGTTCCGCCGATCTTCCAGGGCAAGTATGGCTCGTACGGCCGGTGGTTGGCGGGAGCGCTCCAGGCCGAGGGGCCGGGCTGGGTCGTCAGGCTGGTCCTGTTCAACCTGGGCCAGATCGTGGGACAGGGATGGGAGACGCTGGGCGTGGACACGCTGCCGGCTCTCGCGCGATGGACCGCCACGGTGATGGCAACCGGGCTTTTCGCGGTCGGTTGGTGGCGGCTCGTGGGGCGGGCTCCCGTCGCCGCGTGGATGCTGGCGATGTACCTGAGCCTCGTCGTCGCGTGGCCGTTCCTGCCGGCCCGCTTCACCTGGGCCATGTGGCCCGTGATCGGAGTGGTTTTCGGCCTGGCGATCGACGCCGTCGTTCGCTGGCGGCCGGCGCTCCCGTGGTGGCGGGCCGCGCGCATCGCGTCCGTCGCTGTGGCCGCACTGCTCGCGGTCGGATATGCCCGTTTCAACTACCTCGGTGCGCGGCGTGACTGGTGGTCGCAGGTGCAGGGGGTGGTCGCCAATCGGGCCCGGCCCCTGGCCGAATGGGTGGCGGCTAACACGCCTGGCGATGCGGTGCTCGCGACCGACGATGACGTTCTGATGTACCTGTACACCGGGCGGCGGGCGGTTCCGAACGGCACCTTCACGCCGCAGGAATACCTGGCGCCCCAGACACCGGCGTTCGCGACGGAAACGCTGCGCACCATCCTGCGGACGTATGACGTCGACTACGTCCTGGCGTCGTCGGACTTCGGGGCGTACGCCGCGAACGGGCTGGTGCAGTCCGATCCGCCCGAACTGCGCATACTCGGCGCGTTGAAGGTCGGAGCGGTGTTCGTTCCTGTTCGGCTCGGCGTGCCATGACCGCCGGTGGCCGTGATCTCAGGGACGGTCGCACCGTGCGTGCCGAGCGCCTGGTTCCCGTGGCACTGGCGGCGGTGGTGCTCCTGGTGGCCGTGGTGACGATCACGCCCTGGCCGGTTGGCGCGTTCCAGGACGATGCGATCTACACCGTCCTGGCGAAGGCACTGGCGACCGGCGAGGGCTACAGGATGATCAACCTGCCGGGCTCCCCGCACGCCACGCACTATCCGCCGGGCTATCCCGTGGTGCTGTCGATCCTGTGGCGACTGGCTCCCTCGTTCCCCGACAACATCGTGTTGTTCAAGTTCGCCAACGCAGCCTGGCTGGCTCTTGCGGCGTTAGGCACCATGGCGTTTGCGCGTATCCGGCTCGGGTGGAGCATTGGCCTGGCGGCGCTCGCCGGCGCCGCGGGCACCCTGGCGATCGTGGTGTTGCTGGTCACCGGCGTCGTGCTGTCGGAACCGCTGTTCATGGCGCTGCTCCTTCCGGCCCTGCTGCTCTCCGAGCGCACTGCCGACACGGGACGACTCCCCACCGCGCTGGCCGCCGGCCTGGCGTGCGGCGTCCTGGCCATGGTCCGGTCGCTGGGGGCCGTCACCGTTCCCGCCGCGGTGCTCGTCCTGCTCTGGCGCCGTCGCTTCGCCGCGGCTGCCGTCGTCGCGGCCGCGGCCGCGGCGTTCCTTGTGCCCTGGCAGCTCTGGGTCAGCGCCTGGCAGTCCGAGATACCCATGGTCCTCACGGGCAAGTACGGAGCCTACGGTCCCTGGCTGGCGCAGGGATACCGCGCCGGAGGCCTGGACTTCGCGCATTCCGTCGTGGTGGCGAACTTGCAGAGCCTCGACGGGTTTCTCAGCTATGCCTTCATGCCGGTGGTCACGGTGTGGCCCCGGGCCATCGCGTTTCTCACCGTGGTCGGACTGGCGGTCGGGGGACTGGTGATGCTCGTCAGGCGGGCGCCGGTCACCGCGCTCTTCCTGGCGGCGTATCTCACGGTCATCATGCTCTGGCCGTTCGAGCCGCACCGTTTCGTCCTCGCGGTCTGGCCGCTGCTGACCATCTGTGCCGGCGCCAGCATCATGGCGATCGGCCGGTGGCGCCCCGGGCGCCGGTCGTGGCGGCTCGTGCGCTGGTCCGGGCTGGCGGTGTCCACCGCCGTGGTGGCCGGCTTCGCGGTTTACAACTTCCGGGGGTACACGGACCGCTGGTGGGCCTCGGTGCAGCGCGATGTCGGCCAACGGGCGAAGCCTATCGCCGAGTGGGTCGTCCAGAACACGTCGGAATCGGACGTGCTGATCACCGACGACGATCTGATCGTCTACCTGTATACCGGCCGGCGGGGAATGCCCACGTCGACGTTCCTCGCGAGCGAGCGGCTGGCCCCGCTGCCTGACGAGGTGCACGTAGCCGCCGTGCGTACGATGATCGGTCGCTACCACCCGCGGTTCTTCATCACGACGTCCAGCACGGGGCAGCGGACGGCAGAATCCCTGACGCACGCCGTACCTCCGCTGCTCCGCCGCTACCGCCAGATCTCCGGGGCGCTAATCTACGAAGTCCCTCTCCGATGACCGAGCCAACCCGGCCCACTCCGCTCAGCGCTGCCACCGTCGAGGCGCTCGTCCCCAGGCTTCGCGGCCGCACGCCCATTGCCCGTGAGGCGGTCCGCCTCTCGGTGCTGATTCCGGTTTACAACGAGGAGCAGACGATCCGGGTGATCATCGAACAGGTGCGCTCGGTCCCCGTGGCCATGGAGATCATCTGCGTCAACGACTGTTCGCGCGACGGATCGCGGGAGGTTCTCGACCGCCTGCACGCGGCGGGGCTCGTCGACGTTCTCGTGCACAAGGAACAGAACGAAGGCAAGGGCGCCGCGATCCGGACGGCGCTGGCGCGCAGTACGGGCAACATCGTGATCGTGCAGGACGCCGACCTGGAATACGATCCGGCAGACTGGCCGCAGATGCTGGATCCCATCATCGACGGCAAGGCCGACGCGGTGTTCGGATCCCGTTTCCTCGGCGGCTCGCATCGCGTGCTGTACTTCTGGCACAGCGTGGGGAACATGCTGCTCACCACGGTGAGCAACATGTTCACGAATCTGAACCTCACGGACATGGAGACGTGTTACAAGGCGATCCGGGGCGATCTCGCTCGCGAGCTCGTTCTGACCGCCGACCGCTTCGGATTCGAACCGGAGGTGACGGCGCGGCTGGCACAGGCGCGCGCCCGCATCTGGGAGGTGCCGGTGTCCTACTCGGGCCGCACCTACGCCGAAGGCAAGAAGATCGGATGGAAGGATGGCATGGCGGCATTCTGGCACATCGTCCGCTTCAATCTCTTCCCGCCTGTGAGGAAGCGCACAACGTAAGTGCGCTCCACGGCAGGCCTGTTACCCCTCGCACGGCCTTCCCGTCTACAGGCTGTTCCGGCGGTGCGGTGTCCGGCAGGAAGGGCGCGGCAACACCAGACTGAAGGGCACGTGCCACGGCCCGCTCAGGCGTGGCAGACTGCAAGACAGAGCGCAATTCACTGGGTAACCCGCGGTCTGCAAGCAGCCTGACGAAAGAGCCAACGCATTGCAGCAGTGTCGTTTGCGTTCCGGCACACCTTCTGGTCCGCGTGTTGCCTTACCCCAATGCGGCACCCAGCCTCTCGGGCCACTTCCACCTCTATTGGGAACCTACGGAGACCACACGCATGCGCAACACGATTCGCAAGGGCTTCACGCTCATCGAGCTCCTGATCGTCGTCGTGATCATCGGTATTCTGGCTGCGATCGCCATTCCGAAGTTCGCGAACACCAAGGAGAAGGCGTACCTGGCGTCGATGAAGTCCGACCTCCGCAACATGGCGACCACGCAGGAGGCCTACTTCGCTGACTTCCAGACGTACGTCTCCGGTACGGCGTCGAACGTCGGTGGTTCCACGGCGGCGGTGAACGGTTTCGTTCCGTCGGCTGGTGTGACGATGACGGCGGCCGCGACCGGCGGTACGGGCTGGAGCTCGACCTCGGGCCACTCCGGCACGACCAAGACCTGCTCGATCTTCGTCGGCGTGGCCGCGGTTGGCCCGGCGACTGTCGAAGGCGAGCCGAAGTGCAACTAACCTCGTAGCGACCTCCCACAAGCTTCGAGGTGGAACGGGCGGCGGCCGAAAGGTCGTCGCCCTTCCGCCTTTCAAAGGGTCAAGGGTCAAGGGTTAAGGGTCAAGCGATGCTCAGGTAACCCTGAGCCTTGACCCCTGACCCTTGACCCTTTTTACCCTGCACTCAAACGCTCCACCACGCGTTGGAACGGTGAAGTAACTCCCGGAGTGGCGCGTTATCCTCGGCGCCATGAGACCTGCCTTCACTCTTCCCGAAGTGCTCGTGGCGCTGCTCGTCTTCTCGGTGGGCATCCTGGGACTCGCCGGCAGCGGCACGTTCCTGATTGTGCAGGTACGGGAGGCGCATGCGCTCACCAGTGCAGCCGTGCTGGCGGGCACAGTCCTGGATTCGTTGCGGGCGCTCCCCTGCGCGTCCGTAGCCGGCGGAACGGACAGCCACGGCGTCGTGACACTGCGCTGGACCACGGCCGCATCGGGTCCCGTGGTATCGGTTACGACCACCGTATCCGTCGCCGGACGCCGCGCGCCATGGCAGTTGACCATCGACACGCTGCTGCCATGCGACCGTTAGGGAAAGGCGACGTCCCGCGCCATCGCGCGCCCGACTGTCGCGGCGTGTCGCTGGTCGAGCTCCTGGTGGCGCTCACGCTCTTCGGCATCGTCGGAACGGCGATCCTCGGCGCGCTCGACCGGCAGGTGCGGCTTCATACAACCGTGCTCGCTCTCCTCGAATCACGGACGCAGCACGCCGCAACCCACGAGATTCTCGGCGTCAGCCTGCGAGGCGTCGCCCCGCTGGCCGGTGACGTGCAGGCCGTGTCGGATTCCGCCATCGTGTTCCGACTCTCGCTCGGAGGCGGCGTGGTTTGTGCCACGGGGGCCTCGGGAGTGATGCTGGCGCCGGACACGCTCGGCAACGGGCAGGTCCTCACACGGATGCACTCCGCGCCGCAGCGGGGCGACACCCTCTGGCTCCTCGACGAAGGACCGACCGATGCCACCATCGACGACCAGTGGCTTGCGCTGTCGGTCTGGACGGCCATGCGTGCCACGGGAGGCTGTGCGGGCGGCGGTCTCATTGCTCCACCCGACGATGCCCTCCCCGCCTGGCGAATCGATGTTGCAACGGTGCTGCCACCGACAATCACGGCCGGAGTGCCCGCACGCCTGACACGGCGAGCCCGCTTCAGCTTGTACCGGAGCGGGTCCGATTCCTGGCTCGGGTTCGCGGAGTGGAATGCGGCCGGTACGGGATGGAATACCATTCAACCGGTCAGCGGGCCGTACCTTCCCTACAGCAGCGCGTCCCCGGCAGCGAGTGGCGTCGCCCTCGCACCGCGAGACAGCTCGGGGGGTTCGGGCTGGGGACGTCCCACCGCGAGCGTGACGGCACTCTCGGTTGCAACCAGAACCCGGACACGCGTTCCGCTTCGATTGGACGGAATGCAGCGGGGATTCGCCCTGGATTCCCTGCGCTCGCTGCTGGCCATGAGGAACGCACGATGATCCGTTCGTCCGGTCGGGATGGCCTGGCCTTGCCCGCTACTGTTTTCGTTCTGACAGTGATCGGTCTCTTCGTGGCAGGTACGGCGTTCACGACGCTGCAGGAGGGCCGCGCGGCGGTGGGCGCGCTGGCGCAGCGACTCGCACTCGAGGCGGCGGAGTATGGTGCAGTCGCTGTCCTGAGAGACTGGAATCCGGCCTGGAACGTGGGCGTATCTGTCGGCCAGACCGTCGGGCCCTTCACGCACGCGCTCTCCGGAGGCGCCACGTCGGTCGTTCGAGTGACGAAGACCACGGAGACGATGTGGTGGGTCGTGAGCGAGGGCGCGGCCGGAGGCGTGCTCGCGCGCCGTTCCTCGCGACGAACCGTGAACGCCGTCCTGCGGCTTGACGTCGCGCCGGAATCGGCGAGTGCAGCCGCCAGCCCGATGGACAGCGTTCGGCGAGCACGCCTTTCCTCGGCTGGTCCGGTAAGGGTACGGGATCGCTGGTGGTCGGAATTCGACTGACCTGACCACCGGCGCGCCTGCTTCTTACCCTTCGGTCACGCCGTGTGCGTGATTTCCCTCACCGCCGCGGGAAAGCGCAACACGAGACGCAATCTGCTGTTACTCCCCATCCGGGGCGGTCGTGTAATGGGCAGCTACGACCGACCGACGACGGGCCGAGTGACGCCGTGCCGCCAGAACCTGCAGGAGCGGCCGATGAGACTCTCCGCGTCACGGGCCTCGCTGATTCACCGCGCCGGGCGGAGCGGTTACGGCCGCGACGTTCCGCGCACTGCAACAGAGACAACGCCAGATCGCGAGACGCGATCCAGGCAACGGACCCTCGCATCGGACCACTCGCTATGGCGCTCTTCGGTCGCAAGAAGTCGACGATCGGCCTCGACGTCGGCTCAGGACTCATCAAGGTCGCGGTCATCGACCACAGCCGGGGCGAGCCGGAACTCGCGCGCGTCGTCATCACGCCGCTGCTCGCGGACGCCATCGTCGAGGGTGAGGTCATGGACCCCGGCATCGTGACCGACGCCATTCGGATGGCGCTCGCGCAGGCCGGCCTGAAGACACGCGATGTCGTGACCGCCGTCGGCGGACGCGACGTCATCATCAAGAAAATCCAGATCGAGCGCGTGAAGGAGCAGCAGGCGCGCGAGCTGATGCGCTGGGAGGCCGAGCAGCACGTTCCCTTCGACATGGAGTCCGTGGAGCTCGACTTCCAGATCCTGGACCCGGACGGCAGCGGGATGGATATGAGCGTTCTGCTCGTGGCAGCCAAGCGCGAGCTGATCGAGTCGAAGATCCGCCTGCTGTCCGAGGCGGGTGTGGATACGTCGGTGGTGGATGTGGACGCCTTCGCGCTCCATAACGCCTTCGAGGTGAACCACCCGGACGCGATGAATGGCGTGGTCGGGCTGATCAACATCGGCCACGAAGTTACCAACATCAACATCTTGGACGACGGCGTTCCCATCCTGACGCGTGACATCACCGTGGGTACGCGCCGCTTCCGTGAGGACCTGCAGCGTGAGCGCGGGTTGGGAGCCGAGGATGCCGAATCGATGTTGCAGGGCTACGACCGGTCTCCGCACCTCGACGCCGTGATCGAAGGGCGTGGTGAGGAAATCGCGGTCGGAATCGAGCGCGCGGCCGCCTTCCTGGCGTCGTCGTCGCGTTCGGGCAGCCAGATGCGGGCGGTTTACCTGAGCGGCGGCGGAGCCCGTGTGCCGGGTCTCGCCGAAGCGCTCGGCCGCCGCCTGCGCCTCCCGGTCGAACTGGCCAATCCGCTGGCGAATATCCGCGTTCGCGAGGGGGCGCTTCAGGGTCTGGTGACCGACGAAGTCGCGCCGCTCCTGATGCTCCCCATCGGTCTTGCGCTCCGCAAGGCCGCCTGAGTCTTCCCGCCGAGTCAACGATGATCGAAATCAACCTGCTGCCGGGCGCGTCCCGGAAGTCGAAAGGTCGTGGCACCGGCTTCTCGCTCGGAGCCATCGTAGGCGACGCCAGGAGCGGCGTCCGCGATCCCTGGATGATGGGCGCCGTGGCGAGCGTCGTCGTGGCCGTGGCCGCGGTGGCCGCCATGTACCTGACACAGTCGTCGCAAGCCGGCCAGTTGGCGGTGCACGAGGAACAGGCCGTGGCCGATTCCGCGCGGTTCGCCGTCGTGCTGCGCCAGCGCTCCCGGGCCGAGGCCAAGCGCGACTCGGTACAGCATCAGCTCGAGGTGATTCGCGCGATTGACGCGGATCGGTTCGTGTGGCCACACGTCATGGACGAAGTGAGCCGCGCGCTGCCGCCCTACACCTGGCTGAAGACCATGACGGCGTCGGCGCCCCAGCCGCTTCCGGTATCGACTGCCGCCGCGGACAGCGCGGCACCCGCCCGCCCCGAAGCGGCCCGCTTCCGCATTACCGGGAACACCGTGGACATCCAGGCGCTGACCCGCTTCATGAAGCTCCTCGAGGCGTCGCCGTTCATACAGAATGTGCAACTGGCGCGCTCGGACATGGCGATGGTGGACGGCAAGGAAGTCACGGAATTCCAGCTCGACGCACAGTATGAACGCCCGGATGCCGCGGCGATCACCACCGCTCCCGTCTCACTCTCGGTGAGGTAGCCATGGCTCTCCTGCCGCAGGAACCCCGCAAGCAGTACATGCTGCTCGCCATCATCGTGGCCGTGGCCAGCGCCGCGCTCTACTGGAACTTCGTTTGGTCGCCGAAAGGCGCCGAACTAGCGACGCTGACGGCGCGCCTTGACACGCTGGACGCCAACAATGCGGTGGCCCGCACGCGCATCGCGCGCGGTACCGCCGAGGAACTCGAAGCCGAGGCGGAACAGGCCTCACGTGATCTCGAAGTCATGCGACAGCTGGTGCCGACAGGCAACGAGCTGCCCGCGCTCCTGGAACAGGTGTCGACCGCCGCGCGCCGCGAAGGCCTGGACATCTCCGGCGTGGAACCGCAGCCGGTGGTCGAAGGCGACACGTTCGACACCTATCGCTACAAGCTCACGATTACCGGCGGCTACCATGCCCTGGCCGAGTTCCTCACCAATGTGGGCTCGCTCACCCGGATCGTGGCGCCGGTCAACCTGACATTGTCGCTGTCCACGAACCAGAACTCCAACGCCGTGCGGCTGGCGCCGACCGGTACCGCAGCAATCGAGTCGAAGTTCGACATCCAGACGTACGTGATCCGCAGCGCGCCTCTGGCGCGGGGGGGCAAGTCATGAGGACCGCGTCACTGCTTGTGGCGCTCGCCACACTTGGCGCCGGCGCGGCCGGCGCTCAGTCCACGCTCATCGCGAAGCCGAAGGCGGCGGCGCAGAAAGCCGTGGCGGCCACCAATGCACACACGACGGCCATGACCACCATGCCGTCCGACTCAGCACCGCGGGATTCGGGAAAGCTCGACGCCGCAAGCCAGGCCGCAACCGGTCGTTCCACGCAGACCGCGGCCGGCAGTACTGCGGTCGCGACGAAACCGGACGTGGTGAGTTTCGAGCGCGAGACGTTCCGCTACGAGCGTTCAGGTCGCCGGGACCCGTTCATGTCCCTCATGAACTCCGGTGAGTTGCGCCCGCTGATCACCGAGTTGCGGGTGACATCCATCGCGTACTCCACGCAGGGTGGGTCGGTCGCGATTCTGCGCAACCTCGGGACCAAGGAGCAGTACCGGGTGCGGGTCGGTGACTCGCTGGGCCGCATGCGCGTAGCCCGCATCAACGCCAGGTCGATCACGTTCACTATCGAGGAGTTCGGTTTCAGCCGGCAGGAAACGCTGTCGCTGAACGATCCCAAAAAGGAGAGCTCGCAATGAGGCGAATCGGTACGCTGGCAGCGCTGACGGCCGCCGCCCTGGGTCTGGGCGCCGGATCCGCGCGCGCCGCGCACAACGACGGACCGGCCGCGCGAACTGCGCACGAGAGGGCGGCGGGGACCGTGACCGCCCTCAGCGTGGTGCCGGGGGACGGGCGGGCGGATGTCGTCATCGCCCTGACGGGCGCCGTCCGGGTGGAGGACTTCACCGCTGAAGGCCCCGACCGGATCATCATCGATCTCACCGGCGCCCGCGTGGCGTCGCTGGGGAAGGGATACGACCGGAAGACGCGTGGTGGCATCCGCAACGTCCGGTACTCGCAGTTCAGCCCCACGGTCGTTCGCATCGTGCTGGACCTCGACGCACGGGCGCCGTACGCCGTGACGCACAGCGACGAGGAAGTGCGCATCTCGGTGGCGACCGGTGAACGCTTCGCCGCCTGGCACTCGCGTGATGACAGTTTCATCGTCGCCGAGGCCGAGCCGTCCGTCGAGCGCGCTGAATCCACTGCCAGTGTTGCGGCGGGTCAGGTCATGCTCCCCGCAGCGCCGGTGACCCAGCCGGTCGCGCCGAGCCTCGACGAGATGATCCCGGTGACGACCGCCACCCGGTCCATCCCTGTCGCGCTCTTCGCGCAGCAGTCGCAGCAGGCGCGCATCTCCATCACCTGGGAGGATGCGCCGATCCAGGACGTCCTCGCCGCCTTCGCGGAAATCTCCGGCCGCACGATCGTCCGCGGCAAGGAAGTCGCCGGCACGGTGTCCGCGGAGATCAAGGACCAGCCCTGGGACATCGCCATGAAGGCGATCCTGGACGCGCATGGACTCGCCGCCACCGAGGAGACCTCGGGGATCATCGTGGTCGACAGCTATGAGAATATTCTGCAGCGCCAGTCCAGCGAGCCGCTTACCACGCAGTTCGTGCCCGTCAACTACGCCTCTGCCGCCAGCCTCGTGGAGACAGTGAAGGGTCTGCTCTCCAAGGATTGCGCCGCGGGCGCGGCCGCCACGCCGCAGCCGCAGGCGGGTCAACCGGCCTGCATCACGCGCGGTACCGTGAGCGCGGACAGCGGGACCAACTCGCTACTCATCCAGGAAGTTGCGTCGCGGCTGCCAGGGCTGCTGGAGTACGTTGCCCAGCTGGACGTTCGCACGCCGCAGGTCTTCCTGAAGGCGAAGATCATCTCTGTCAGCCGCACGTCTATCGAGCAGCTCGGTCTCAGCTACGACCTCGGCAGCTCGGCCGCATTCTTCAACCGGCTCATTCCGCGCAACCGGCCCGGGAGCGAGACCGCTGACGATCGCGAGGGTCGCATCACCTTGGGCGGCGAAGTGCTCGCCGGCATGGGCAATGCCTCCCGCAAATACTCCAACAACTCCGCGCTCAACCTCCTGTTTTCCACCGCGCTCGGCAAGTACAGCCTCACAGCGTTCCTGGATGCCCTTCGGGAGCAGCAGCTCTCCGACATCCAGGCCGAGCCGTCCATTGTCACGCTCGACAATCGCGAGGCGAAGATGCTGGTCGGCGAGGAAACGCCGGTCCGCGTGATCGACGCCGGTGCGGCGTCGCAGGTCGCGGTGCCCGCGCGCGCGAACGTCCAGTTCAAGGAGACCGGCATCATCCTGACGGTGACGCCGCACATCACCAACAACCGCCAGGTCCGCATGTCGATCGCGGCCGAGCAGTCGGAACTCCGCATCATCGGCGGCGACCTGGGCTTCACGATTCCCAAGCGGAATGCCACGACGCAGCTGCTCGTGAATGACGGTGAGACCGCCGTCATCGGCGGGCTGACGCAGACGCAGGTAGTCAAGAACAAGTCAGGCATCCCGTTGCTGTCCGACCTGCCGGTGATTGGCAGGCTGTTCTCGCAGACGGATACGCGTGAAGAGAAGCGCGACCTCCTTATCCTGATCACGCCGCACATCATCGACGCCGGTGAAGCGGTGCGTCCGCCGGACGGCGAGTACCGCTAACCCCCACGGAGTCCAGACGATGAGGCTCATCCAGCATCGCGCGGCCTCTGTGGCCATCGGCACGCTCGCCGCCCTCGGGGTGGCCGCGTGCGGGACGACGGAGGTTGCGTCGTCGGGCCAGGACCGCGTCGTTCCGACTGTCGAAGTCAGCATCGAATCGGCGTTCGGTACCGAAGGTTTCGACACTGTATCGGTGCGCGCGCCGCTTCAGGTGCGCGTGCAGGCGACCGATAATGCCGCCATCTACAGCGTGGTCACGCGCGTCTTCGCGGACACCACGCTGATCAAGACGGACAGCGCCGCGGTGTCCGGCAGTCTGGCAATCGACAAGGTCATCGACATCTCGCTGGCGGGCGTACGCTCCGGCCAGCAGATCTCCGTGATCAGCACCGTGTCGGACGGCGCGGGCAACGACGCCAATGCGCACGCGCTCGCAACGGCGTTCGATCCGAACGTCCCGTCGCTCGCGTTCGTCGAGCCGGCCGCGACGGTCATCACCGGGGGCACGTACACCTTTGACCTCTCGGCGTCGGATAGCACCGGCGTGTCCAAGATCGGGTTCCGCGCCACCGGTGCGGGCCTGAACCGGGCAGACAGTCTCCTGTTCGTCGAACCGCTGCCGCAGTCGGATACCGCCACCTTCCTGGTCGCCATCTCGACCGATGCGCCAGTGGGCGGCCAGTTCACAATCACGCCGTTCGCCGAGAACCGCGACGGACTCCGCGCCACCGGCAGCGTCACGTCGGTGCGGATCGTCGCGCCAGGTGAAGATGTCATTTCGCCGCTCGTCACCCAGGTCGTGGCGCCGCGGCTGGAGACACCGGACTCCATCACGGTCTCGGCGCGAGATGCCGACGGCCTCGTTCGCATCATAGGGTTCGTCGCAAAGGATGCAGCCGGAATCGAGCTGCACCGGCGAGCCGATACCCTGAGCGTTCCCATCCAGCAGATCTCACGGCGCCTGCCGTTCAACGCACCCATCGCGCTCCGCGGACGGTCGATGTTCGTCACCGCGTACGCGACTGACGTGGCCGGCCATACCGGCTTCGCGGTTCCCACGGGTGCCAGCGTGCCGGTGAGCGCCGATTCGCTCGGCAAGCGCGACCAGATCGTGTACGCGTACGGTCTCACCTATGCGCTGCCCTCCGGCAGCCTGGGCGCCGACATCGCGGTCGACACGGTCCGGAACACGGTTTTCGTCTCCAACATCAACAAGAATCAACTGGAAGCGTGGAATTACAGCACGACGCTGTCGCAGTTGCCCGCCATAGCGGTCGGTGCCATGCCGTGGGGCATGACCCTCGACAATTCGGGGTCGCTCCTCCTGGTCGCGAACTCCGGCGGCACCAACATCTCGAAGGTCAGCCTCACCCAGCTCCAGGAGCAGGGACGCATCAAGACGGCGAACGAGTACGTCTTCGACGTGACCTACACGAAGGATGAGAGCTCCGGGGGCTTCAAGTTCAAGGTCTCACCCCCAATCGACTACTCCGACAGGCCGCAGTACATCGCGCAGTCGGCCAGCGGAGCACTCTACTACAGCACCCGGCCGACCACCGCGGCCACGCCGGGAACGCTGCGCCGCGTGGACAACTTCCTCGACGCGCGGACCGAGCCGCGGCAGATCTGGCAGTACGGCTCGTTCCTCGAGGGTCACTACGTCATCTTGAATGCCGACGCGGTAGACGTCATCCAGGGACAGGCCGGGATCGCGGACATCATTGTCATCTGCGAGCACACCCCGGGCGACGAGCCGTCGACGGCGGTCTGCGTGCAGTCCGGTACCGTTGAAGGTGCGGTTGCCCAGCTCAAGTCCGCGCCGGTCAACGGCAACCTCCACGCCGTCAAGGACATGGACGTCGCGTCACTCGCCCTCCCCGACACGAACTTCGTGGCGGCGGGTGGCGACCGGAGGCGCGTGGCCTTCGGTGAGGCGAACACCGGCGGCCGGGCGGGACGCGTGCTCCTCGTCTTTGACCCGAACGGGACCCCGGCCGGCAGCGAGGTCTACTCGGCGCCGATCGAGGTCCTCGACCTGACGGACAACGCCTCGGATCAGGTCTTCGGAATCGCCATCAACCGCAACAGCGCCAACATCGGGATCCACGGCGTCGAGACGTTCTTTGCCGACTCGTCGCTCCGACTGCAGGGCAAGTTCGCCACGTTCAACACGGGCGCCGGCATCGCCTTCCATCCGAGGAACGTCGACGAGTTCACCGCCGACACGCTGGCGCGCGTCGCCTTCGTGGCCTCGGGGGACTTCTCGATCCAGATCGTGGACTCCTACAGCTACCGCCTCCGCGGACGGATTCCTATCCGCATGAACCTGTATGGTCCGCTCCGCGCAGTCGAACCCACGGCGGCGGAGTTGTCCGCCGATCCGAACCTGGCTGTCAAGCTCTTCGGCTTGACCCCGGAAGGGATCGTCGTCATAGATGTGCGCAAGGGAGACATCGACAACGCGCGATCGCCCTGAGGGCCCCAGGCCCGCAGCGGCGCGCAGGCTTCGCACCCATAACCGCGAGCCCGACCGTCCCGGTCGGGCTCGCGCCGTTCGGAGGACCATGCTGCGCTTCACCACCGCAGGGGAATCGCACGGGCCGGGTCTCGTGAGCATCCTGGAAGGCATGGTGGCAGGCCTGCCCCTCACCCCGGCCGATGTGAACGGTGAACTCGCCAGGCGGCAGCAGGGGTATGGGCGGGGACGCCGTATGCAGATCGAGCGCGACGAGATCGAGTTCCTCTCGGGTCTGCGCGCCGGCCAGACCATCGGGTCTCCCATCGCGATGCTCATCCGGAATCGCGACTGGAAGAACTGGCAGGATGTAATGGACGCGGAAGTGCGCGAGGGCGATCCGGCGCCGCGCCGCCGCGCCGTCACCCGGGTGCGCCCGGGTCACGCGGACCTGACCGGTCTGCTCAAGTACGACCGCGAGGACGCCCGGGACATCCTGGAACGAGCCTCGGCGCGTGAAACGACCGCCCGGGTCGCGGCGTCCGCCGTCTGCCGCCGCTTCCTGTCCGAATTCGGGGTGCGGATCGGCAGCCACGTGGCGCATCTGGGTGGCGTGGACGCACGCCGTCCCGATCCCATGCCGGAAGACCTGAACGCGGCCGCCGACGCGTCCGCCGTGCGCATGCTGGATCGCGAGGCGGAAGCCGCCGTCGTCGCCCGGATCGACGCCGCCAAGGCGGCGGGAAACACGTTAGGCGGCATCGCCGAGGTGGTCGCTGACGGCCTTCCCGCCGGCCTTGGCTCACACGTGTCCTGGGACCGCAAGCTCGATGGCCGGCTTGCCGCGGCGCTGATGTCCATCCCCGCGGTAAAGGGGGTGGAGATCGGCCTGGGATTCGAGGCGGCCCGGCGGACCGGTGCCGACGTCCACGACGAGATCGAGGCGGCACCGGACCGCCCCAGGGCCGGCAAGGTCCGCCGGCGCACGAACCGCGCGGGCGGGACCGAGGGCGGAATGACAACCGGCGAGCCGCTGGTCGTGCGCGTCGCCATGAAGCCCATCAGCACCCTCATGCGTCCGTTAGGCACCGTGGACGTGGCCACCGGGGAAGCCGCGGCGGCCACCGCCGAGCGCAGCGACGTGACGGCGGTGCCCGCCATGGGCGTCATCGCCGAGGCCATGGTCGCGTTCGTCGTTGCGCAGGCGTGGCTCGAGAAGTTCGGTGGCGACTCGCTCGCCGAGACGCGCCGCAACGTCGACGGCTACCTCGGGCGCATCGCGCAGCGGCTGGGGGGATGATCCCGATGCGCACGGCATCCACGGGCAGCGCCGAGCCCAGGGGGCCGCACATCGTCCTGGTTGGGTTGCCAGGCGCGGGCAAAAGCTCCGTTGGCGTCCTGCTGGCCCGACTGCTTGACTGCCCGTTTCTCGATTTCGACGCCGAGATCGAGCGTCGCACGGCGAAGACAATTCGGGAGATCTTCGCCGCCGAGGGAGAGGATGTCTTCCGGCAGATGGAACGGGTGATCACTGTCGAGCTGGCGGGTCAGCCTGGCATGGTCCTCGCCCCCGGGGGTGGCTGGATGGCGCGGGAAGGCAACGTGGCGCTGCTTCGGCCGCCGGCAAGGCTGATCCACCTGGCCGTGTCAGTTGAGGCCGCTTTGGCCCGTCTGGGGCCAGAGACGGCTCAGCGCCCTCTGCTGGCCGGGCCCGATCCTGCTTCCAGTCTGGCTGCTCTGTCACTGTCACGTTTGCCACTCTATGGTATGGCCGACGCAGAGTTGGAAACGGAAACTCTTACACCACAAGAGGTTGCGCTTGGGGCCAAGCGGCTTGCTTCCCGGTGGGGGTGGCGGGTAGCTTAGCCGGTTGCCTATGCCCGACGCCGGTTCGTCGTGGCGAACACGACTGTAACGAGGTCGCGAGCAGTTGCGAAGCGGCAGGTTCGTAGGTCGTGAAAGGCTCCGAGGTGCGCCGGAATGGTACGGGCGATTCCGGTGTACTGCTTCAGATTTGGAGCACCGGACTGTGCCTGAAGTGAGGAGTGGAATGACGTTCCGAGTGATGGGTCCGCACGAGTGGGGGCGTTTCTCCCCCGAAGCATGGGGGCACCTGCTCCAGCTTTCGGACAGTGGCGCGTTGAATGGCCCCGAACTGGAGCACGTGATCGAGCGCGCCCTCTCACATTTTGACGGACGGATTGCGCTCGATGATCTGCGGTCCCTGATCAATGGTTCAGCGTACGATGAGTCCGGGACCGGGCTCGACCAGGTGAACATTCACTGACATGGCAATTCGAAAGAAGACCGGAGACGGGGCAGCGGCTCCCGTGCGGCGTATTGCCGGGCGGGGCGCCGCCGCTCGCCCCGGCGCGGCCAGGAAGAAGAAGAAATCCGGCGCGACCCGATCGAAAGCAGCGGCTGCCACGCGGTCGGCAACCCGAAGAAAGATCGCGAAAGTGGACTCGCCGGACGATGGCAACGGATCGGGCGGTGGAACCGGTTCGCTCGTCATCGTCGAGTCGCCGACCAAGGCGAAGACGTTCGGCAAGTATCTCGGGCGAGGTTACCGCGTGATGGCGACGGTCGGCCACGTGCGCGACCTGCCGCCCAAGAAGCTCGGCATCGACATCGAGAAAGGGTTCAACCCCGAATACGTCACCATCGAGGGCAAGGAAAAGACCCTCGCGGAAATCAAGGAAGCCGCTGGCCACGCGCAGACCATCTTCATCGCCACCGACCCTGACCGCGAGGGCGAGGCGATCGGGTGGCACGTCGCCGAGCAGGTGAAGCGGAAGGCGGCCGGCGTCCCGGTTCGGCGGGTTCTCTTCCACGAGATCACGCCCGACGCCGTGCGTACGGCCATGCAGAATCCGCGGGACATCGACGTCCGCCTGGTCGAGGCGCAGCAGGCCCGCCGCGTTCTCGACCGTCTCGTCGGCTACAAGGCCAGTCCGATCCTCTGGAAGACCGTGAAGAAGGGACTTTCGGCGGGGCGCGTGCAGACCGTGGCCCTGCGCATGCTCGTCGAACGGGAGCGCGAGATCCGGGCGTTCAAGCCGCAGGAGTACTGGAGTGTCGCCGCGACGATGGAGAAGGACGGGCAACGCTTCTCAGCCCGCCTCCATTCCGTGGACGACCGCAAGCTGGAGATCCACAACGAAGCACAGGCGCGGGCCATCGTCTTCGACGTGGAGCGCCTTGCCCGGGCCGTGGCGCGCGAAGCGCGCCTGAAGGCCGAGTTCGCGTTTCCGCTCACTGACGTCAAGCGTCGCGAGCGCCGGAAGAACCCCGCCGCGCCATTCACGACCAGTACGCTGCAGCAGGAAGCCGCCAAGAAGCTCGGGTTCGGCAGCAAGCGAACCATGCGCATCGCGCAGTCGCTGTACGAGGGCACGGACCTCGGGAGCGAGGGAACGGTCGGCCTCATCACCTACATGCGAACCGACAGCACGCGGGTGGCCGAGAGCGCGGCGCTCGCGGCGCGCGAGGCAGTCAAACGCGCCTTCGGATCGGAGTATCTGGCGGCCGGGCCGCAGCTGTACGGTGGCGGGAAGAAGTCGGCCAACATCCAGGACGCGCACGAGGCCATCCGGCCGACCGATCCCGCGCGTCGGCCTGACGATATGAAGCGGTATCTCAAGGAAGAGCAGTTCCGCCTGTATCAGCTCATCTGGCAGCGGTTCATGGCGTCCCAGATGGCTCCGGCGGTCTTCGACACCACGACGCTCGACTTCATGCTCGGCGGCCCAATGGACGGCGAGACCTCCGTCCACCGGTACCTGTTCCGCGCTACCGGATCCATCGTGAAGTTCCCGGGCTTCCTGGCGTTGTATCGCGAGTCCCGCGAGGAGGGTGAGGGAAAGGCGCTGGAAGACGAACAGGCCCTGCCCATCGCCGAGGCGGGCGAGCGCGTCGCCATGAAGGAGCTGGTTCCGACGCAGCACTTCACCGAGCCGCCTCCCCGCTTTTCCGAGGCTAGCCTGGTGAAGGAACTGGAGAAACTCGGCATCGGGCGGCCGTCAACCTACGCGCAGATCATCTCCACGCTCCAGGACCGGCACTACGTCACACTCGACCAGCGCCGCTTCTTCCCCACGTCGCTGGGCGAGAGCGTAGAACGCGTGATGGTCAAGCAGTTCCCCGACGTCTTCAACGTCGGCTTCACCTCCGAGATGGAGGAGGAACTCGACAAGATCGAGGAGGGGGAGCTGGGTTGGCGGCGGGTACTCAAGGACTTCTGGACGCCGTTCGAGACGTCGCTCAACGACGTCCATGTCGAGGCGCTGATCGCCGAGGCGCACGACCTGTCCGCCCTCACAACGGAACGCTGTCCCAACTGCGGAGGCCGGCTGGTGGCCAAAGGCGGGTTCTTCGGGCCGTTCGTCGCATGCGAGAATCACCCCAAGGACTGCAAGTACACCCGCCCCATCAACGGCGAGCGGAAACCCGCCGAGCTGACGGACCACAAGTGCCACGAATGCGGCGCGCCCATGGTGATACGCCATGGCCGAGCCGGCGACTTCCTTGGCTGCTCGCGGTTTCCCAAGTGCAGAGGTACCCGCTCCCTGCCCACCGGTGTGATGTGCCCGAAGGACAGCGGCGAAATCGCCCAGCGGCGCTCCAGGAAGCGCGGCAAGGCCTTCTACGGCTGCAGCAACTATCCAGAGTGTGACTTCGTCTGCTGGGACAAACCCGTGGCGGAGAAGTGTCCCGAATGTGGCTACCTCGGCGCGGAGGCCAAGCGCAACAAGACGCGTGGCGAGTATCGGCGCTGCCTGAAGTGCGGCAATGAGTGGGAGGTGTCCGCGCCGGAAAGCGAAGCCATCGCGTCGTAGTACCGGGTCGCCTGTCAGCGGTGGCGCTCGTCGGGAAAAACAATCGTGAACAGCGCGCGGCGCAGCCACGACACCTCGTCCAGCGTGCGGCCCTGGATCACGACCGTCAGCCACTCGCCGCGTTCGGCGTCGGGCCAGCGCGCGGCAAAGCCGTAGAAGCCAATTCCCTGGCGGAACGAGACCGCCTCGGCCAGCAGGCCGCCGATATCATCAGTGCAGTACTTGTAGGTCAGGTCGGGCCTGTAGTAGTGCGTGAACAGTTCGCTGGCGTCGCGGTGCAGCCGCAGTCGCATGGTCGCCCGTCCCGCGCGGAAATGGAGCTCGTCAACGTTTGGCACGCTGACGCGGCGAACCCCAGGCGGCACGCGAATTCTGATTCCGTGCAGGTCGTGACGCGTCCAGCCGAAATCGTCGCTCGAGTCAGGTTGGCAGGGCGCCTGAAACCATGCGGTGGGGTCGGGGCGCACCGGCGTGATGGCGCCCTGCGCCAGGGCAGGCACCGAACTGAGCGCCGACAGCGCGACCAGTATCCCGGCCGCCGAGCTGGCGAGCAGCAGATCGACGACCCGGCGCGCCCACCGGTCATCGACGTGCGCCGGCCCTGAGTGGACCTCGGTGTTGCGTCGCCATGGAGCGGGCATCGGCGCGCTACCTGGCGGCCGAGGTGATGGTATCCTGCACCGCGATGATGCTGCGCAACGCGTGGCGCAGCCGGCGCGCATCATCCAGGTGGCTGGTCGTGACGACGGCGTATAGCCACTTGCCTTCGTCCTGACCTCCCCACGTAGCCTCGATTCTGGCGGCCACACCGAAAACGAATCCCTCGTGCCATGAAATAACCTCGGCTCCGTAGCCGCCGTAATGCGTGCCGCACCAGACCTGTCCGGGGCGGGGACGGTTCGCCGTATCGAAGAGATACCGCGCGTTACGGTGGAGTGTCAGCGTCAGCGTGGCATTCGCGTTCCGGAACAACACAGTGTAGGGAATCGTGTGCGACACCCGATACCGCGAGGGAACGGAGATGAGCAGATCGCCCAGCCGGTACTGTGGCCAGCCCGTCGCGTCGAACGATTCCGGCGAGCAGGCGCCTTGAACCCAGGCCTGGTCCGGGGAGACTCGCGGCTGTTCCTGAGGCGTGGGATTCGCGGAGCACCCAGCCGCTGTTGCGAGGAGGAACGAACTGACCGCCTGGAGATGCGGCCCGGGGCCGTGGAATCGGCAGCGAGCGGCTATCCTTAGGGCGTGTCGGCTCATGATCTGAACCCCGTACATGTCGTTGGCGGCGGACTCGCAGGGAGCGAGGCGGCGTGGCAATTGGCGGCTCGTGGGCATCGCGTTGTACTCCACGAGATGCGTCCGGTTCGTCGCACCCCGGCGCACCAGACCGACCGGCTCGCGGAGCTGGTCTGCTCCAACACGTTCAAGAGTACGGAGACGTGGAACGCTCATGGCCTGCTCAAGGTGGAGATGCGGCTTCTGGGGTGCATGGTCCTGGAAGCGGCCGACTCCGCGAGGGTCCCCGGCGGCTCCGCGCTCACGGTGGACCGGGAGGTATTTTCGGGGTCGGTCACGGAGCGGATCACGTCGCACCCATTGATCAGCATCGTGCGGGAAGAGGTTGCGGCACTGCCGACGCCGGGGATTGTCGCGACCGGACCACTCACCGCGGACGTTCTAGCCCAGGCGATCCGCGCCCGCACAGGGTCCGCGGCGCTGGCGTTCTACGACGCCATCGCACCCATCGTGTCGCTTGAATCGATCGACCAGGGCATTGCGTTCCGCGCGTCGCGTTACGGCAAGGAGACCATGGAGGGTGCCGGCGATCAGGGCGCCTACCTCAACTGCCCGATGTCGCGCGAAGGGTACGAGGCGTTTCTGGACGCCCTGTCGGCCGCCGACCAGTACCAGGCCCACGAATTCGACCAGGTGCCGTACTTCGAGGGCTGCATGCCGGTCGAGGTCATGGCGCAACGCGGCCGCGACACGCTGCGGTTCGGGCCGATGAAACCTGTCGGACTCACTGACCCTCGCACCGGGCGGCGGCCCTGGGCCGTCGTGCAGCTTCGCCAGGAAGACCGCGCCGGGGCGATGTGGAACCTCGTCGGCTTCCAGACCAGATTGCGAATCGCCGAGCAGCAACGCGTCTTCCGCATGATCCCCGGCTTGGCGCATGCCGAGTTCCTCCGCTACGGACAGATCCATCGCAACGCGTACCTGAACGCACCCGCGGTCCTCTCGCCGCATCTGTCGTTGAGAGACGATGCCAGGGTTCTGTTCGCGGGCCAGCTCACCGGAGTGGAGGGCTACACCGAGAGCATGGCGACGGGGCTGGTCGCGGGGATCAACCTGGCTCGCATTCTCGAAGGCGCCGAGCCGTCGGTTCCGCCACCGACGACCATGCTTGGGGCGTTATACCGGTATCTCCGCGAGGCTGATCCTCGACACTTCCAGCCGATGAACGCCAACTTCGGGCTCGTCGAACCACTGGGGCGTGACGTTCGGGACAAGCGGGTGAAGAAGGAGGCGATTGCGGCGCGGGCGATTGATGCAATGCGTGGATGGCGTGACGCGCTGGACCAGTCGTCGGCAATGTCGATCGAGTCGACATGACGGTCACCGCCACTGGGGCCCAGCCACGCCATCCCGACGTCGACGCGTTCCTCACGCACCTGGCGAAGGAGCGCGACCTCTCGCCCAACACGCTGCGCGCGTACGGGCGCGACCTCGCGAGTTTCGAGGCATTCCTGCGCTCGCACTACGGAACGCAGTCGTGGGTGTGGAGCGATGTGGATCGGCTTGCGCTCCGCGGCTTCCTGGGCCAGCTGACGAGGCAGGGACTGTCCCGGCGAAGCATCGCGCGCTCTCTCTCCGCTGTGCGCACGTTCTTCCGTTTCCTCCATCGCGAGGATGTGGTCGAGGCGAATCCCGCCCGCGCCGTAGCGAGTCCGAAGCTCGACAGATATCTGCCGGCTTGGCTGGACCTCTCACAGGTCGAGCGGCTCTTCGACATGGCCGAGTTGCGCGCGAAGGAGGGAGGCTTCGCGGGTGTCCGGAACCTGGCCATCATCGAGCTCTTCTACTCGACCGGTATCCGGTTGTCGGAACTTCACGGCGTCAATCGCGGGGACCTGGACCTGATTGCACAACAGGTGAAGGTGCGAGGGAAGGGAAGGAAGGAGCGGATCATACCTGTTGGTGACCGGGCCTCCCTGGCGCTCCGGAACTACGAGTCCCGTCGCGACGACCTGGCCCGGCGGATCGGCCCGACGGCCGACCGGCTGGCATGGTTCCTGGCGCCCAGCGGCCGGCGCTTGTCCGTGCGCGGGATCCAGTCGGCCGTGACGGGATTCCTCAAGCGTCTTGACGAGGATGCGGGGCTGTCGACGCACTCCCTGCGCCACTCGTTTGCTACACACCTGCTGGATGCCGGCGCGGATCTGCGCGCGGTGCAGGAGCTGCTGGGGCATGCGTCCATTTCCACGACGCAGATCTACACGCATACCAGCGTAGAGCGGCTGCGGCAGGTGTACAAGAAGGCGCATCCGAGGGCTTGAGTCGTCAGTCGTCAGTCGTCAGTCGTCAGCCATGATACCGTCCTGAAGCGCGGGGTCGCGCGCGGAACAGTTGACCATCGCTCCCAACTACGACACACCCTGACTCAAGCTCCTGTCACCTGCTATCTTGGCCCTTCCCAGATGCCGACCACTAGAGATCCCCGCCGCATCCGCTCCACCACCATCCTCAGCGTTCGTCGCGAGGGGAAAGTCGCGCTCGGCGGCGACGGGCAGGTCACGGTCGGAGACACGGTGATGAAGTCCACCGCCCAGAAGGTGCGGACGCTCGCCGGCGGCCGACTCCTTGCCGGGTTCGCCGGTACCGCCGCCGACGGCCTCACGCTCTTCCAGAAGTTCGAGGAAAAACTGGAGCGGTGGCCCGACAACCTCCCGCGCGCCGCGGTGGAACTCGCCAAGGAGTGGCGCAGCGACCGGGTTCTGCGGCGGCTCGAGGCGCTGCTCGCTGTCGCCGACCGGCAGCACAGTTTCATCCTGTCCGGCACCGGCGACATCATCGAGCCAGACGACGGCATTCTCGCGATCGGTTCGGGTGGTCCTTACGCGCTCGCCGCGGCGCGCGCCCTGGTCGTGAACACCACCCTCGAGCCGGTGGACATCGTGCGCCGCGCACTGGAGATCGCCGGCGAAATCTGCATCTACTCGAACCTGCGCATCACGGTCCTGGAGCCGTCCCTGAGCACGCATGCCAACCAACAGGACTGAACAGGCGCTCGCCCGGCTCGCCGACCTCACGCCGCGGCAGATCGTGGCGGAGCTGGATCGCTACATCGTCGGCCAGCACGATGCCAAGAAGGCCGTGGGCATCGCGCTGCGCAACCGGTGGCGGCGCCAGCGCGCACCGGACGCCATCCGCGACGAGATCTCGCCGAACAACATCATCCTGATCGGCCCGACTGGCGTCGGCAAGACCGAGATCGCCCGGCGGCTGGCTCGCCTTGCCGGCGCACCCTTCGTGAAGGTCGAGGCCTCCAAGTTCACCGAAGTGGGCTATGTCGGCCGCGACGTCGAGGGCATGGTCCGCGACCTCGTCGAAAGCGCCATCGACATGGTGCGGACCGAGCGAGAGACGGAGGTCGAGGACCTGGCCCAGGAGCGTGTCGAGGAGCGGTTGCTCGACCTGCTCCTGCCGGTGCCTGACGAGTTGAAGCCGCCTGCCGAGACAACACCGGTGCCGCAGGTTCGTTCGACTGGTGGCCCTGGTGGCCCTGGCGGAGTGTTCGTGGTGTCCCCGACGGGGGCCGTCCAGCAGGAGTCCGATACGTCCGCCGTCCGCGAGCGGTACCAGCGGACCCGTGACAAGCTTCGGCAGCTGCTGCGTGACGGCCAATTGGAGCAACGGGAGGTGGAGATAGAGGTCTCACAGGTCTCGTCGCCGATGCTGGAAGTGATGACGCCGCAGGGCGCGCCCGAAGGCATGGAGAATTTCACGGAGATGCTGAAGGACATGCTCCCACGGCGCAGCAGGAAGCGGACGGTCAAGGTGGCCGAGGCCCGGCGCATCCTGGTGGAGCAGGAGTTCGACAAGCTCATCGACCACGAAGAGGTCACCGGTGACGCGCGCGCGCGCGTCGAACGCATGGGCATCATCTTCCTGGACGAGATCGACAAGATCGCCGGTGTGCGTGGCGAAGGGACCGGCCCGGACGTGTCACGCGAGGGGGTCCAGCGCGACCTCCTGCCCATCGTCGAGGGGTCCAACGTCCAGACGAAGCACGGCATGGTCAAAACAGATCACGTGCTGTTCATCGCGGCTGGCGCGTTTCACGTCTCCAAGCCCAGTGACCTCATTCCGGAGCTCCAGGGCCGGTTCCCGATCCGTGTGGAACTGAAACCGCTGACGGAGGAGGACTTCGTCCGTATCATGACGGAGCCCGAGAACGCCCTGACCAAGCAGTACTCGGCGCTCGTCGCCGCGGAGAGCGCCAGCCTGGAGTTCACGCCGGATGGCGTCGCCGAAGTCGCCCGCATTGCCGCGATCGCGAACCAGCGCATGGAGAACATCGGCGCCCGCCGACTGCACACGGTGATGACGACGCTGCTCGAGGACGTGCTGTTCACGCTCCCCGACAAGTCGATCGAGTTGGTCACGGTGAACCGCGAAATGGTGCAGGAGCGGCTCAAAGCGATCGTCGAGGACGAGGACCTGCGCAAGTACATCCTGTAGCGGGTCGAGTGCGGAGGTCAGAGGGGAAGGTCAGATGGACTCCAGCCAGGCGTTCGTCCCACCTCTGACCTCCGACCTCCGACCTCTGACCTCTGACCTCTGACCTCTGACCTCTGACCTCTGACCTTCGCTGCCATGCCCCGCCACTTTCTCTCGATCGGCGACTTCACCACCCTCGAGCTCGAGGCGCTCCTCCGGCTCGCCGAATCGATGCGCGTCGGTGCGTACGACAGGCGGCCGCTCGTCGGCAAGGCACTGGCGATGATCTTCATGAAGTCGTCCACCCGGACGCGGGTTTCGTTCGAGGTGGGCTGCCATCAGCTCGGCGGCCAGCCGATCTTCCTCTCTCCGCGAGACGTCCAGCTCGGCCGCGGGGAACCCGTCTCCGACACCGCGCGGGTGCTGTCGCGCTATGTCCACGGGATCATGATCCGCACATTCGCGCACCGCGACGCGGAAGCGATGGCGGCCGAAGCGACCGTGCCGGTGATCAACGGACTCACCGACCTCCTCCACCCGTGTCAGGTGCTGGCCGACGTGCTTACCATGCGGCAACACCTCGGCGGCCACGAGGGCCGGATCGTCGCGTGGGTGGGAGACGGCAACAACATGGCCAACTCATGGGTGAACGCGGCCGGTCGTCTTGGATTCACCCTCCGGCTGGCGTGCCCTGAAGGGTATGATCCGGATCCCGGGATCCTCAGTCGTGCACGCGCGAACGCGGACATCGAGCTGGTGCGTGACCCTCGACAAGCGGTGCAGGGGGCGCACGTGGTCAATACGGACGTGTGGGCTTCCATGGGACAGGAGGATGAACAGCTCGAACGAACGAAGGTGTTCCGGAGATATGCCGTGGATGCCGCCCTCATGTCGGCGGCGGCGCGCGACGCGATCTTCCTCCATTGCCTCCCGGCGCATCGCGGTGAGGAGGTCACGGCGGACGTTATCGACGGGTTGCAGAGCCGGGTCTGGGACCAGGCGGAAAACCGGCTGCACGTACAGAAGGCCATCATGGCCGTCCTGATGGGAGGGGAGGACCTCACGTGATTCAGGAAGGAACTCAGGCACCCGATTTCACCGTTGACGCGGACGATGGGAGGACGGTTTCCCTGCGCGACTACCGCGGGAAATGGATCGTCCTGTACTTCTATCCCAAGGCCGATACCCCTGGCTGAATCATCGAAGCGTCCGCCTTTCGTGACGCTCTCTCTCGGTTCGAGGGACTAGACGCGGTGATTCTCGGCGCCAGCCCGGATTCGGTGAAGAAGCAGGCGAAGTTCAGGGAGAAGTATCAGCTCCCCTTTACTCTGCTCGCGGACACCGACCACGGGATCGCCGAGGCGTACGGGGTATGGCAGCCCAAGAAGTTCATGGGCCGGGAGTACATGGGAGTCGTGCGGTCCACGGTGCTGATCGATCCCCCGGGGATGGTTGCTCGCGTCTTCGAGAAGGTGAGTTCGGCGGATCACCCTTCCGAGGTGGCCAGCGCCCTGGCGCAGCTTCGAGGATAGCGGCGGCGCGCTGGCCCCGGCCCTGCCGAAACGGCATATTCCGAGTCCCCGTCTGACAGGGCGACTCTCTCATTCTTCGCGACGCCAATGACCACCGCAGACACCTCGCTCAGGCGCACACCGTTCTACGACATCCACGTCGCTCTTGGCGGGAAGATGGTACCGTTTGCCGGCTACGAGATGCCCGTCCAGTACCCCGGTGGAATCACGGCTGAACACAAGGCGGTTCGTGAGCGCGCCGGTTTGTTCGACGTGTCCCACATGGGTGAGTTCATGGTGCGTGGTCCGGGCGCGCTGGACTTCCTGAACAGTGTGACCACCAACGATGCCGCGGCGCTGGCCGCGGGTCAGGTCCAGTATTCGTCACTGCTGTACGAGCGCGGAACGTTCGTGGATGACTGCCTGATCTACCGCTTCGCCGACCGTTTCATGCTCGTGGTGAACGCGTCCAATGCGGCCAAGGACTGGGGGCACATCCACCCGCGGTCCGGAGCATTCGATTGCGAGCTGTCGGACGCCAGCGACGATACCGCTCTGCTGGCGCTTCAGGGGCCCGTTGCGCAGGCGGTGCTCGCGCCGCACACCGATGTGGACCTCGAGACGATGGGGTACTACCACTTTGCTGTGGGAACGGTCGCCGGCGTGCCCGACGTGATCGTCTCGCGAACCGGTTACACGGGCGAGGACGGTTTCGAGCTGTATTTCGACCCAGCCAGGGCCGAACCGGTGTGGAACGCACTGATCGGCGACGCCCGGGTGTCGCCCGCCGGACTCGGCTCACGCGACTCGCTGCGGCTGGAGATGGGGATGGCGCTCTACGGGAACGACATCGACGACACGGTGACGCCGCTGGAGGCCAACCTGGCGTGGATCGTGAAACTCCGGAAGGGCGACTTTACCGGGCGGGACGCACTCGTCAGGCAGAAGGAGACGGGGCTCACCCGGCGGCTCGCAGGGTTCACGTCGGCCGAGAAGGTCTTTCCGCGTCATGGCTACCCGGTGTATTGCGGGGGCCAGCCGTCCGGCACCGTGTGCAGCGGGACCATGAGCCCCAGTCTGGGTATCCCGATCGGCACGTGTTACCTGCCGCTGTCATCGACTGCGGAAGGGTCGGTGCTGGAGCTCGACGTGCGTGGCAAGCGCGTGCCCGCGACGGTGGTGAAGATGCCCTTCTACCGGCATGCTTCGCACCGATAGGTTGGAGGTCGACGTCCGGTGGGTCGGGCCGGTGGACGCCTCGATGCCGGATCCGACCCGTCTCATCGTCGTGACTCCTGACCACCGGCGTCGGGCTCGCCCGGCATGCTGAGGATCGCGCTTCTCACCGTCTCGGATGCCGGTTCGCGTGGCGAGCGGGCCGACGGCTCCGGTGACGCGATCGTGGAGTGGGCGGCGGCACGCGGGGACTCCATCGTGGCACGGGCGCTCGTGCCTGACGAGTCGTCCCGGATCGTGCCGGCCCTGCTGGAGTGGTGTGACCACGACGTCGCGGACCTGGTGCTGACGACGGGCGGCACCGGACTGAGCGCGCGCGACGTCACGCCGGAGGCGACCCGCGCCGTGCTGGAGCGTGACGCCCCGGGGATCGCGGAGCGCCTGCGCATCTCGGAGCTGGAGCGATTTCCCCGTGCGGCGCTGTCGCGTGGCGTTGCCGGTGTGCGCCATCGGACCCTGATCGTGAATCTCCCCGGATCGACCAGCGGCGTGCGCGACGCGCTGGCCGCCCTCGAGCCCATCGTCCGGCATGCCTGCGACATTGTGCGCGGCAGGCCGGTCGACCACTAGGTGGGGTCGGGCTCGCCGCCTCGCATCCGTCCATCGTCCTCCCGTCCCTCGTGCCTTGTCCGTTCTCATCACGCTGACCGACGTCGAACCCGCCGTTCGCCTGGGGAAGTTCCTCGAGGAGGAGCAGTTCGAGACCGAGATGGTCTCGCCGCTGGATGATTTCCGATCCGCGATCCGGCGGGCGAAGCCGGGCATCGTGGTGATGACCGGCGGCCTGCTGGATCCGCATAACGTGCAGGTGGTGCGCGAACTGCTCTGGGATGACGTGGCGGTGGTGGGGTTTGCGGACGTCCGCGATCCCGCCACCGACGAGCGCCTGCGTGCCGCCGGGTACGTGGAGGTCTTTTCCAAACCGGTCGTGCTGGACGAAGTGGTGGAAGTGGTGAAGCAGTTGTCTCGCCGCCAGCACCTGTCGCGCGTTACCGGACTCACAGGCGAGTCCGGGGCGATTCGCGAGGTGCTGGTCCAGGTCGAGCACATTGCACCCGTTTCGAGCACCGTGCTGATCGAGGGGGAGAGCGGAACCGGCAAGGAACTGGTGGCGCGCGCGATCCACGGGTTGTCGCCGCGGCGCAACAAGCCGTTCATCGCGGTGAACGTGGGCGCGCTCCCGGAGACGCTTTTGGAAAGCGAGTTGTTCGGGCATGAGAAGGGCGCCTTCACCGGCGCGGCGGAGCGGCGGCTCGGGCGATTCGAACTCGCCCACGGCGGAACGCTGTTCCTGGACGAGATCGGGGAGGTGCCCTCATCGACGCAGGTCAAGCTGCTGCGTGTCCTGGAGGAGCTGGTCGTGACGCGCGTGGGCGGGACCCAGGAGATTTCCGTGGATGTGCGCGTCGTGGCGGCGACCAACGCGCCTTTGCGCGAGCTGGTGGAACAGGGGCGTTTCCGTTCGGACCTGTTCTACCGGCTGAACGTGCTCCGGATCTACCTGCCACCACTGCGGGAGCGGCGACAGGACATCCCGATACTCGTCAGGCGCTTCATCCGCCAGCTGTCGCGGGAACACGAGCGGCCGTTTCACGGGCTCTCCGCGGAGGCGTTGCAGCGGCTGGTGGACTATGCGTGGCCGGGAAATGTGCGGGAGCTGCGCAACCTGATCGAGAGCATGGTGGTGCTATCGCCTGGCCGGGAGATCGGGCCGGATGACATTCCGCCGCAGATCCGTGACAGCGCCGGCCTGCGGCTGCTTCCGGTGCACATTGGACCGGTGTTGCGGGGTCAGGAGACCAGCGGTGGGCGGGAGCTGGAGTTCATTCTCCGGAGCCTGGTGGAACTGAAGCTGCAACTGGAGGAGTTGCGTCGGCGGGTGGATGATCTGGGAATGACTGCGCCACCACCCGGGCAGTGGGTTGGAGAAGTCCAATCGGGTGGAGTGTCGTGGCCCGCGCTGGGCGTGTCGTCGGGGATCGAACCGCGGGATCAGTCGCGGCCACCGAATGAGGCCGTGATCCGGTCAGGGATGTCGATGGCGGATGTGGAGCGTGCCGCGATCGAAGTGGCGTTACGGGAGACACGGGGGAACCGGCGGAAGGCGGCAGAGATGTTGCAGATCGGCGAGCGAACGTTGTATCGGAAGCTCCGGGAGTACCAGGTTTCCGTGGATGAACTGGTTCTTGACTAACGGACGCTGGCTTCTCTACAATGTGTCGGCGCCTAACCTGTTGAATTACAATCGTCTAAACAGCCACACTTGAGAAACGTCTGTAGGTTGGCGTGTTCAGCGGCGTGACCCCTTCAGGGACAGGAGATCTGGGAACGATGACACCACAGGCGCAGCCCTCACCTCTCATAGCCGGAAGCGTGCTCCCGTTGAAGCGCGCGGAGGAACTGCTGCAGACCCTTCCGGGGGTGATTGCCGCGCGGATCATCGCCAGTGAGACCGGGGCGGTCGACGAGATCCATGTGCTTACGTCGGCGGAGGTTACACCGAAGCAGACCGTCCGGAACATCGAGAGTGCGTTGATAGCGCATCTGGGGATGCGGGTGGATCACCGGAAGATTTCGGTGGCGACGACGTTGGATCAGCGGAAGCCGGGCGAAGTGCCGGTCGGGCCGGCGGCGGCAGTGAGTGGCGGTGCGGTTCCCACGGCTGCGCCCGTGTCAGGGAATCCCGTTCCAGGTGCCGGGGTTTCCGCGGCATCGGCCGCTGGTGCGCAACGTGCTCTGTATTTCGAGGACGTGGAGGTGCGGCGGAGCCGGGCGAAGGGCATTACGTGCCGCGTGACGCTTCGGAAGGGTGATCAGTCCTACACTGGCGAAGCGGAAGGCATGGAGAACGAGCGGTCGCGGTTGGAGCTGGCGGGTCGGGCGGCGCTGAAGGCGATAGCGGAGTCGGATGAGGTGGCGCGGCAGCTGGATCTGGCAGGAGCGCGGCTGATGGAGACGTTCGACCGTGCGTTCGTGTTCGTGGCGGTGACAGCGCTGTTGGCACGCGAGACGGCAGTGTTGGCGGGGACGTGCGAGGTGAAGGAGAGCCCCGAGACGGCATGTGTGCTCGCGGTGCTGGACGCGACAAACCGGTGGCTGTCGAACACCAGCCGTAGTTAGGCACTGGTGGGCGGGAGGCGCCGGGGGAAGACCCTGACCGAGGCGCCTGACGGGCCGGTACACACCCAGACCATACAATTGAACTAACGCCCCCCATTTCCGCTGAGCGAAGTGAGCGGGAATGGAAGAGCAGGTGAGCGGAGCCGACCAGAAGTGGCATACTCGGGAACGAGTATGACTGAACTGACGGGAGGTGACGCGGATATGATCTTCGACTGGACGCTTGCGTGGTTAGTCAGTCTGATTAACTGGCAGTAAGCGCGGAGTGGGGGGCCCCCGAATAATACAGCGGCACAATCGCCGAAGAATGCATCATAGCCATACCGAACTTGCGTGACGTCAAAGGCCAGGACGGCGTAAGCCAGTACGTACCGTTTCGCCTCAAGCCGCGTCCATGGGGGCGGCTGAGAGAACGCGCGACTGCCAAGGCTCTTTCGCCTAACGAGGCAAAGAGGGTCGGGCCGTTTGTTGCCGCAACGATGGCCGCAGCTGCTTTGGTGCTGTGGATACTCGCGACAGTTGCCGCACCCGTCACGTCCGGTGCGATTGGTTTGGCGGGTACGCTTGTACTGTTGGGCCTGGGCGCGGAGTTCCTGTCCTTCAATCAATCCAAGGACCAGGCCGGATCTGCGGCTGCCATCCCTTTCGCTGCAGCGACGCTTGTGGCACCGACCGCGATCACAGTGCTACTCATTTTGGCGGCGGAAGTAATCGCGCAGGCATTACATCGTCGAGCGCCCCTCAAGGCCGCTTTCAACATTGCACAGCACGCGCTCGGCCAATCCCTCGGAGTGCTAGCGCTCTATTGGGTAGGAGGAGGCTCTTTCGTCCTCATGAAGGGAGCCTCGTTTGTCGAGTGCATGCGTGAGCAAATGGTGCCATCGTTGGTCCTTATCGCGGTGGTGCGGCTTGTCAACACTGCATCCGTGAGCG
>DASWGU010000071.1:0-9757 GCA_036393555.1 Gemmatimonadaceae bacterium | reverse complement strand
GGACGCCGCGCCTGTGGCGCGACGCCTTCCAGTTACCACGCGCCTCACGAGTCACCAGCGGATTCGGACATGGGCGCGAGTTCAACGGCGCCATCACGTCGCGCCACATGGGGACGGATTTCGCCGGAGCCACCGGCTCGCCGGTCGCCGCGGCCAACCGCGGCGTGGTACGCATCGTGGACGCATTCCATTACGGCGGCAACGTGATCTACCTCGACCACGGCCACGGCCTGACGAGCGCCTACCTTCACCTGTCAGAACAGCTGGTTTCCGAGGGTGACACGGTCGAACGCGGCCAGACAATAGGCAGCGTGGGGGCAACGGGTCGCGTCACCGGCCCTCATTTGCACCTGATTGTCCGGTATGGCGGAGTGACCGTGGATCCGTTGTCCCTGTTCGCCATCGCAGGCGATGCGAGCGGAGGTTAGGATGCCAGCCCGTGCACTCCGTTGGTGAGCGCCGCCGCGTACCTGCCCACCTCTCCCCGATGCCCGACGTCGTATCCGAACCGGTCGCTCCATCATCTCTCGCCCGACTGCGCGACGTCCTGATCCTTGTGGCCGTGGCGGCACTGGGCGCCGGACTCGCCGAGGCCGGCCTGCGCTTCGCCCTGTTGCCTCACCGCGAGTTGCTGGGCAACCGCATCTACCTCAACCCGCAATCTGTCTGGATGGGGCCGTTGATCAACGCGGCCCTCTTCGTCGTCCCTGTCGTTGCCACGTTCCTCGTTGCACGCCGGATCGGATCAGGACGGACTGCGTATCCGGCCGCCGTTCTGGTCGCGGCCTTTCTGTCCATCTACGCTGTCAGCATGATCACGCGCCGGCTGAGCGACTGGGCGCTGGCGGCCCTGGCGCTCGGCATCGCCTTCCAGCTGGCGCGGTTCGCCTCGAAGCGCCCATCGCTGGCAGGGACACTGGCTCGTCGGACCGCCGGCGCCCTGGGCGCCGTCTGTCTGGCCGTGACCGTGTGGGTGGCGACGCGACCGGGCGTGCAGGAGCGACGAGTGACCGCATCGCTGCCGGCCGCAGCGGAGGGCGTTCCCAACGTGCTGCTCCTGGTGCTGGACACGGTCCGCGGCCTGGAACTCGGCTTTGCCGGTTATGTCCTGCCGACGACGCCGAACATCGACCGCTGGGCTTCTCGCGGGATCGTCTTCGATCGGGCGATTGCTCCCTCGCCATGGACGCTTCCCACGCACGCATCGCTCTTCACTGGTGCATGGCCCCATGAACTGGGTGTGGGTTGGACGAGACCGTTCGGTACGGAGCACACCACGATCGCCGAGCGACTGAATACGCTGGGTTACGCCACCGGGGGCTTCGTCGCGAACCTGGTCTACTGCTCGTACCTCTTCGGATTGCAGCGCGGCTTCGCCACGTACCGCGACTACCGCTTCTCTCCCTCGGAACTCGTCGGCTCGTCGACCATCGGACGGCGGCTGATTGAAGTCTGGAACAGGGTGCACGGCACCTACGTGGTCGCGGGACGAAAGTCGGCAGCGGATGTCAACGAAGAGGTGCTCGGCTGGCAGGAGAGCCTGGATCCAGAGCGGCCCTGGTTCGCGTTCGTGAACTATTTCGACGCGCACGATCCGTACGACGCCGAAGCACCCTGGCGGACGCGATTCCCCGGCACCAGCGAGAAGTGGCGCAGCCTCTTCAATCTGCGGGTACGTCCGCCTGACGAGTTGGCGGCACTGCAGGCAGCCTATGACGGCTCGATTGCCTACCTGGATGACCAGGTCGGACGCCTGCTCGAGGAACTCGAGCGCCGGGGCGCCCTCGACAACACGCTGGTCATCATCACGTCCGATCATGGCGAAGAATTCGGCGAGCACGGCCACACGGGCCACGGCAGCTCACTGTACACGCCGGTGATTCATGTGCCGCTCGTCATGATTCCACCTTCCGGCGCCCCTCCGCGACGCGTGGCGCGCTTCGTGTCCCTTCGCGACGTGGCCGCGACCATCGAGCAGGCGGCGAGCCCCGCCCTACGGGTCATGCCGGGAACCCCGCTGCAACCCCTGTGGACGGGAGACTCGCTCGTGATCGCCTCGCCGGCGCTGAGCGAGGTCGACCGATTCGCTACCCTCCCTGCGCGGTACCCGATTTCCCGCGCCAACATCCGGTCGCTCATCGTCGACGACCGCTGGCACCTCATCCGCCCCGACGAGGGCCCGCTTGAACTCTATGACCTGGCCAATGACTTCATGGAGCGAGCCAACCTGGCCGGCAGCGCCGGGCACGCGCCGATCGTGAAGCGCCTCAGCGACTCCCTCAGCGTGCTCGTCCGACAGTGACGGAGGGCTACGCCTCGGCGGAACCGACGCAGTTGATGCGCCGGTCGCTACATGCCGGGCCGGCCAGGCGGCGCCGGACGGCATGGAGTTGTCGTTTTACATACGCCGGCTCAGCCGCCCAGCTTCACGGTCACCGACGCCGATCCTGTGGCGCCACCGGACGTCGCGCTGATGGTGGTTGTGCCGAGCAGCAGCCCGGTCACCATGCCGTCTGATCGGACGCTGGCCACCAGCGGGTTGCTGCTGGACCAGGTCACAGTCGCCGAGGCGTCGATGGCACCAGTCGGGTCGCGGACCACCGCCGTCAGCTTCGTCGTACCCAGCAGGCCAACGCTCACCGATGCCGGCGTCACCACCACGGTCGTTACGCCCGCCGCCACCGAGATGTCCGCTGTCCCAACACGGCCTCCGCTCGTCGCCGATATGACCGCAGACCCGGGCGCGAGCCCTGTTACCAGGCCCGTCGCGGTCACGCTCGCGATGGTTGGGTGATCACTCGTCCAGGCGATCGCCCGACCCGTCAGCACGTTCCCGGCGGCGTCGCGCAACACCGGTGACAGCTGGGCCGTCTGTGCCACCGTCAGATCTGCGTATTGCGGCACGATGCTCACTGTCGCGACGGGAACTGTACTGACTGTGATATCGGCCCAGCCGAACACACCGTCAACCGAAGCGAAGATGACAGCGGTACCCGCGACAAGCCCGGTCACCACGCCAGAGGGAGACACGCCCGCCACAGCTGGCGCCGAACTCGACCAGAAGACAGTCCTCCCTTTCAACACCTGGCCCGTCGGCCCAACCGCTTCCGCGCTCAGCGTGATGGTCCTTCCGGCGACGAGGTAGGCCGCTGTCGGCTTGACCGTCACGCTGGCCACCGGCGTAGCCAGGATGGTGATGTCAGAGCTGCCAGCTTTGCCGCCACTGGACGCGGTAATGGTCACTTTCCCGGCGGAGATACCGGTGACCAGCCCGGTCGTGGAGACGGCAGCGACCCCGGCATCAGACGAACTGAAGGACACGCTGGCGCCGGGAACGACCTGTCCCTGGTCGTCAAGGACCTGCGCGGTCAGTTGCGCGGTAGCGCCTTCGACAATCAGCACCTGGGCCGGTGTGACGACGACCGCGTTAGGCGGTCGGGCGCTCACGTCCACGATTGCTGAATCGCTCCGGCCCTCGCAGGTGGCGACGATCGTCGCCCGTCCCGTTGTTTGCCCCGTCACCACGCCGGCCGACGTGACGGTAGCGACGCCCGGAGGAGTCGTCGACCAGAGCACTATCCGCCCGGGAAGCGGGTGCCCGGCGGCATCCAGCGGCTGAGCGCGGAACTGGGCGGTCTGCCCGACGTAGAGCACCTGGGTGTCGGGACTGACTTGAACCGACGCGACGGGTACCGCCGATGCGGTCACCGATGCCGGCGCGCTCTTGCCTTCGGAGGAGGCAGTGATGATCGCCCCGCCCGGTGCAAGGGCCGTCACCGTGCCGTTGCTGCTCACGGTGGCGACGCTCTCATTGTTGCTGGACCAATTGATGAGGCGATCGGGAAGCGTCGTGCCCCCCGCATCGCGTGCCTCGGCGGTGAATCGCCACGCCTGACCGACGAAGAGCGCCTTGTTTCCTGGCGAGACGTGCACGCTGGCCACGGGCGTGATCGTGACCGTGACGTCCGCCAGTCCACTCCGCCCACCCGCGCTGGCGGCGACCTGAACGGTCCCGACCGTGTGCGCGGTGACCCGCCCGTCTCCAGAAACCGTGGCGATGGACACGTCCTCCGACGCCCAATGCACCGGCCGGTCCGGTATCGCAGCACCAGCCGGATCGAGCACCTGGGCACTCAGTTCGATGTCCGCGCCCACGGCGACGGTGGCCGACGTCGGAGAGATTACGACGGACTCCACCGTCTGGCCCTGCGGTTCCAGAGAATCGCTGCGGCACGCGGCAACGGCGAAGAGGGCAATCGCTGTGGTTCTTGTCCTGCGACACGATGGGAGATGCGTCATGAAAGTCATGATCCCGGGAAGCCGTGGGTGGCCGCGCGAGGATAAGTGCGCCCGACGGCAGCGCGACAGGATGCGCATCACACGCCGCGCCCTCGCGGGCTGTGGGCGGGCTCATCCGCGGCGCGTCGTTTGCCCGTGAGTGAGGGACAGCCCACGCAGGGTGACACCCTGAACTGCCAGGCGATTCCGCGTACAACGGTGTGGACGTTCATGGACCGCCCGTATCGAGAACGCGGTTGACCGTCCTGTCCTCGACGTGCGACGCGATCTGATCCATCCAGAGGCGGAGTGCCTCGGGCCGTGATCGCGGGCACGATCGTACCCCCTGGGTATGTCGGTGCGGTCGTAGTCCATCCGGGCGCTCGTCAGGCAGGACCGATGATGCGCAGGTACTGGCGCCATGGCCCCACGGCATCAGTGTATTGTCGACCCATCACGCGAGCCACCTGGACGACATGATCCAGGTCGTGCGCCACCCACGTCGCCAGCAACTGGCCGAGGGTCACACTTCCCGGATCGGCGTGCCGTCCGGCCCGTTCGAGATCGGAGCGCGCCAGGCGCAATCCGCGGAGGACCTGCAGGTTGTCTTCACGCAAGTCGCGAAACGTGTCCAGGGTGCCAGTGACTCAGTCATTCCGTCACAGGTCCGATGCGGACCGCGCCTGGCCGCCGCCTCATGCGCCCGACGATCGCATCCACATGCAGCGCCGTCGTGTCGAGTGCCGGCAGACCGGCGATCTCGGGTGACCTCAAGAGCAGCGGTAGCTCGGTTCCGCCGAGGATGACCCCGTCGATTCGTTCCTCATCACGCAGTCGGCCGACGAGCGCAAGGAAACCCTGCCGTGTGTCATCCCGGAACTCGCCTTTGAGGAGCTGCCCGATATACCGCTCATGAATCCAGGCGCGCTCCGTCTCGTTCGGGATCACCAGGACGAGGCCATGACGGGCAAACACGTCCGGGTAGAAAGACGCGTCCATCGTGAAGCGCGTGCCCAGAAGCGCCAACCGGACCAAGCCGCGCCGACGGGCATCCTCGGCGCAGACCTCGACGATGCTGAGGAGGGGAATGGGTGAGCGCGCAGTCATTTCGTCGAAGACGATGTGGGGCGTGTTGGCGGTAATGGCCACGAAATCCGCCCCGGCGCCCGACAGTCTGCGGACCGAGTCCAGAAGATACTCGGTGAGCGCCGGCAGGTCCGACGACACGAGTTGCAGGCCACGCTGGACATCGAGGCTGTCTATGACCATGGACGGCGCACTGGCTGGATCGTATCGCCGCCACAAGTCGAGGATACGGCGATAGTAGTCGATCGTGGATTCCGGGCCGAGTCCGCCGATCAGCCCGACGGTCATCGTTCGCTGGGCGGCGGCGTGCGGTACTGCCCGCCGCGATCCAGCGGCGGGGAGGTCCTTGCGAAAGCAGCGGATAACCTCGACCTCCTCGAAGCCAATGGCCTGGTGCGCCGCCCTGCTCACCGCGTTGTCCGCGAGTGCATCGGAGGCGAACTCCCGGCAGCCCCGGGCCACGGCCCACGACTCGCCGGCGCGAACGAGCGCGCGACCGATTCCTTCCCGTCGGCGGCCGGGCACCACATACCATCCCTCGAGAAAGCCGACCGGACTCGACTCGCAACCTTCCGCATAAAGCCGGCGAGACAACTCGACGAAGCCTGGAATCGTCGGGTTGGCGTTCCGGTCCACTGCAACGAGCACAAGCTCCGGCATCACGCCGGGAAATCGCTCGGAGGTCGTGAAGTAGCGCTTCGCCTCCGCGCTGTGCTCCGCTGGCACGACGTCCGGCCACAGCGCAGCGCGCAGTGCCAGCCACTGGGGAATATCGTCGGGCGCCAGTTCCCGGACTTCAATCACAGGTCGATTCGAGGAGAATACCAAGCGGATGGTGCTACTTGACCAGGCTGCGCGTCATGGCGGGAAGCAGGAGTCGATACCGCGCGCTGCGAATCGCCCCGTCCGGCGTCTGGGCCAGGTTGACCTCCTCGGCCCTGTCCGTGCGATAGTCGTACAGCTCCTCGATGCCATCGGCATTCCTGATGTAGTGATAGCGATCGTCCACCAAGCCGTGCATCGGTCCCTTTCCGGCTGGCCCGAGCCCGATGAAGTCCCTCAGCTTCTGGGTCTCCGACAGCACCAGCCGGTCGAGTTGCGGATCGGATGGGACCGGTTCGGCCCACCAGGCGCTGCTACCAAAACTCACCCCTGGCATCGTATCGGGAAGTCCCGCGAGTTGCGTGAGAGTGCGCGCGAGATCGCGGAGCGGAGCGGGACGTGCTACCCGGACGCCTTGCGGCAGGCGTTCGGGAAAGCGGATCACCAGTGGTACGTGCAGCAGAGGGAGGTAGAGCGCGTTGCCATGGAATGACAATCCGTGTTCGCCGTGCATCTCGCCATGGTCCGATGTCACCACGACGATGGTGTTGTCCAGCAGCCCCCGCCGCGAGAGCTCGCGCGTCAGTCGACCGAGTTCGTCATCGAGGTATGCAATGCCGCCTTCATAGCGCGCCAGCCGATCCGGGTCGGTGGAGAACCGCGTCCGCCATGGTTCGGGTGGGTCGTAAGGGTCGTGCGCGTCGAAGTAATTGAGGAAGGCGAAGAATGGCTCCGGGCTCCGTGCCTGCCAGGTGAGGAACTCATCGGTCACCGACGGCGCACGCTTGCGGTCAACGAGCGGTTTGTCTCCGCCGCGCAGCTTGAAGCGGCGCAGCGAATGCGTCTTGTTGGCGATCCCCACCCCCGTCGCCAACTCGCGGACGATTGCCATCTGGGCCAGCGACGACGAAAGGAGCACCTGGCGGAGCGTGGCCGGGAAGTCATCGTATGTGACGAAGCCGCGCTGCAATCCTGTCTCGTGGCTGGCATAGAAGCGGTTGGCCACGAATCCACCCGTCCGGTAGCCGTTCCGGGCGAAGACTTCGGCCAATGTGGTGGGTCCGTGGCTCAGTGCACTCTCCCATCCGCACCCGTGCTCCCCATGCTGGAGACCGGTGAACATCGAACAGTGCGACGGAAGGGTCCAGGGCGCCGGAGCAATGGCCCAATCGTAGGTGGTGGACGTGGCCGCGAGACGGGTCAGCTCCGGCGTTGTCGGTCGCTCAGACCCGTACAGGCTGAGGCTGGCCGCGCGCACCGTGTCCCAGATGATCACCAGCACGTTCGGCGAATCCGGGGCGGCGCTCACACTCAGCGCCGGTGCACCGCGTCGCTCCCGGGTCCCGCGCTCGATCAATCCACCAATGAGAAGCAGCGCCCCGGCGGTGAGGCCTCCAACGTGCGCGAGTCGCTCCAGTCGCCGATGTCCCTTCCTCATCCAGCGTGCCCACTGCAGCCCCACCCCGATCGCGAGGACCAGCACGGCGTACTCGTGAATGCCCCCGAAGGGGAGCAGGGAGGCGAACACGCACAGCCCGGCCAGGGTCCCCGACACGGCGGGCGAACTCGCACCGCCTCGGGTCAGTCTCAGGATCGACCAAATGAGGATGGCTGCGAGGCTGAAATACAGAGCGTTCGCGAGCGGCATCATCCAGTACACATCCCGGGACGACCAGGCGAATTCGCCATTGATGTAGCTGCGCCGGAAGATCCTTGCCACCTGGCCGAGCGCGGCCAGCGAACCCCAGGCAATGCCAGCCAGCAGCACGCCAGCGGCGCCAGGACGTGTGGTGTCGGGAGTGGGCGTCATCCGCCTGGCTTGGAGCGCAACCGAGCCGACCGGACGCCTCCGCTGGCGGGGACGAGGCTGTCCAGCGTGTAGCGAAATCCGCGAAGCAGCGGCTCCATGGCCGGCGTCGACGCGAGGTTCCGCTGCTCGGTCGTGTCCCGCAGCACGTCATACAGTTCCTCGCGCCCGTCGGCATTCACGATGTAGTGGTGGTCGCCACGGACCAGCGAGAAGATGTCGCCTGCTGAGGTCGGCCACTCCGGATTCTGCGCCGCCCAGCGGTGCTTGGCGCCAACCTGCAGGCGGGGCGCTGTGGAATCGCCCGGGGCCAGCTCGCGACGGGCGAGTCGAACCAGTGAGGTGCCTGGGAACGGATCCGTCGTTCCGGACGTGAGCTCCATGATCGTAGCGGGGATGTCCCGGATGCTGACTGTCTCCCTGAGCCGTACTCCTTCTGGCACGCCGGGGCCGAAGATGACCAGGGGAACCTGCACCGCGCTGAGGTAGAGGCTTTTCGCGTGGCCCCGGAGCTCGGCACCATGCTCACCGAATTCCTCGCCGTGATCGGACGTCACAACGACGATGGTGTTGTTCAATCGCCCGCGCGCATTCATCGTGGACAGCAGATTGCCCAGCGTATGGTCCAGGTAGCGAATGGAACCGTCGTATGAGTCGCGCAGCTGGGTGAACACCTCGGGGGTGAGGTCATCGGAATCGTCCGCCCCCCAGTAGCGCGCCGACGGGCTTGCGAAGGTGCGGTGGAAGGGGTCCGGAGGACGATATGGCTCGTGCGCGTCAAAGTGGTTGATGACGGCATAAAAGGGCCGGTCTTCCTGCCGATCGAGCCAGTTCAGGAAGGCCCGGTTCACATCTTCGGCGTGGCGGCGCAGCGCCTGACGGTAGTCCCCTCTGGCGAATCTCACCCTCTGAACCGCGCGACGCGACAGCCACCAGGTGTGGGTCACGACGAGCCAGTTGAGGGCCGGACGCTCGTCGTACCTGGTGAAGCCCCGGGCGATGCCGTAATCGCGTGAACCGTAAAAGAGGTTGGCCGTGAACCCGGCCGTCGTGTAACCGCGGCTGGAAAGGACTTCGCCCAGGGTGGGGTGGGTGTCGTCGAGTGGTACGTCGAACCCCACGCTCATTTCGTGGGGATACCGGCCCGTGAACAGACTCCCGTGTGACGGCAGGGACCACGATGACGTGGCAAAGGCACGATCGAAGGCTGCGCCGCGCGCCGCCAGGCGCGTCAGCTCTGGAGTTGTGGGACGGGCGTATCCGAACGTCGAGGTGCTCATCGCGCGGACGGTATCCCAGATGATGACCAGCACATTCGGCCCGTTCGTTGTCGGCGCTGGCAGGCCAGCCAGGGCGCGGCGTTCGGCGGCGGCCCGCAGCTGCGGAAGGCCGACCGCCCAGGCCACGAGCGCAGCCAGCACGAACGGGTAGCTTCCCCTGATGAAGCGCCATACGGAATCGGACTGGCGCATGAACATCCGCGTGACCACGGTCCCGACACCTACCGAGAGAACCACCGCGGCAAGTCCACCAATGCCGATAGAACTGGCTCGCGCCAGGCTGTAGGTCCCCAGGGCGAAGCAGGCTCCCGGGACGACCACCGTAAGTGCTGACGAACGCGCCGCGCGCTGCACCAGAAGCAGCACGGCGGCTATGGCCCCCATCGACACCGCGGCTGCCAGGGGCGCATACCAGAACAGTTCTCCGGCTACGACCTCTCCGGTCGGCAGGTGCGCCACGCGATGGCGCCAGGTGCCGTTGAGC
>DASWGU010000070.1:0-11417 GCA_036393555.1 Gemmatimonadaceae bacterium | reverse complement strand
GAGGCACGTCAGGCGATGACCGATCTCGCGCAGCAGCAGCAGAGACTGCGCGAGATGCTGGAGAAGAGCGTCGAGATGCTGAAGCGAGCGGCGCTCGAGGGCTCCATGAGCACCCTGACCGACGAGGCGAAGGAGCTGGCCGAGCGGCAGCGGCAGATCGCTGACTCGCTGGCGCGCACCCGCGACGAGGCGAGTAATTCCGACGCACAGCGCGCCGCGAAGGAACTCGCCGAGCGGACGCGCGACCTGTCCGACGAAGTGAAGGAGCTGCAGCAACGCCTGCAGCAGCAGCAGGCCGAGACGGGCGCCGAACGAGTGGGAGAGGCTGAGAGACGGATGCGGGAATCGGCCGATGCGCTGGACCGCGCGTCGCGGGATCCGCGGCAGCCGCAGGACTCGTCGCGCTCCCAGTCGGCGGACAGCACGCAGCGCGCGCAGACCGCCCAGCAACAGGCACAGGCCGGCGCTCAGGGCCAACAGCAGCAGGGCCGCCAGGGGCAACAGGGACAACAGCAGCAGGGCCGCCAGGGGCAGCAGGGACAGCAGCAGCAGGGTCGCCAGGGTCAGCAGGGGCAGCAACAGGGTGCCCAGCAGCAGGGGCGCCAGGGGCAGCAGGGCGCCCCGCAGCCCGGACAACGGAGCGAACAGTCGGCACAGGACGCCGCTCGTCAGGCGGCAGCCGCGATGGACGATGCCGCCCGGGAACTGCAGACTGCGCGGGAGCAGCAGGTGTCGGAGTGGAAGCAGGAGCTCACGACCGAACTGGACCGATCCATCCAGGAGATGATCCAGCTCGCTCGCCAGCAGGAGACGCTGGAGGCGATGGCTCGCCGGGGATCGTCCCCGGAATCGTTGCGTCCGCAGCAAAGCTCGCTTCAGCAGGGAGTGGAACAGTCCTCCGAGCGGCTGCAGGAGGCGGCCCAGCGGTCCACCCTCCTTTCGCAGCGGTCGCTTCGCACGGTGAATGACGCGCGGAAGCGCGTCGAGGACGCCACGCAGGCAACGCGCTCGTCCACCAATGCGACGCAGGTTGCCAATTCCATGCGGGAGGCCTCGGAGGCCCTGAACATGGCCGCGGCCTCGCTGGTGCGGGATCGCGAGCGCACGGACGCGTCCAGCTCCGCATCGGGCTTCGAGGAAATGCTGAAGCAACTCCAGCAGATGGCGCAACAGCAGTCGTCACTCAACTCGGCGGCCCAGCAGCTCCTGCCGCGGATGGGCACTTCGCTCGATGCCCGCGGCCAGCAGGAGGCGCGACAACTGGCGCGCCAGCAGCGCGACGTCGCGGCGCAGCTCGACGACGTGGGTGACCGGGATGACAGCGGGCGAGCCGATGAACTGGCCCGCGAGGCGCGTCAGATCGCCGCCGCGCTGGAAGCCGCGCAGATGGATCCGTCCATCCTCGAGCGGCAACAGCGGTTGTTCCGGAAGATGCTCGACGCCGGGAGGCTGCTGGAGGAAGACGAACGAGAGGATACCGGCAAGCGCGAAGCGAAGTCGTGGACCGGCACCGACGTGTTCACGCCGTCCTCCGCTTCCGCTTCGGGGCGGGCCGCGACCCGCTTCGAACCGCCGACGTGGAACGACCTGCGCGGCCTGACGCCTGACGAGCGGCGACTGGTGCTGGAGTACTTCAGGAAGATCAATGGACAACGTCCGTAGGCCGCGGGCGCTCGCAATCTTCCTTCTCAGCGCGCTCGCGGGACCGGCGGTCGGGGCACAGGACGTGGAGGGCGCCGCGCTCTCCCGCGCCCTCGACCTGGAGGGCGAGGGCAAATGCCGCGAAGCGATCCCGTTCTATCGCAGCGCGCTCGGCGGCAGCGACCAGCCCGCCGGGGCACTCCTCGGACTTGAACGGTGCATGGCGGAGTCCGGGAATCCGGATTCTCTCCTGATCATCCTCGACAGCGTGATGCTGCGCCGGCCGCGTGATCCCGTTGTCCGAACGATCCAGCTGCGCACGCTTACGACGGCCCACCGCCATGACGCGGCGCGGCTGGCGTTCGCCCACTGGGTGACGGCCGTACCGCAGGATCCCACGCCGTACCGCGAGTACTCCCGCCTGCTCCTCGACAACGGCCTCACGCGCGCCGCGGACACGGTCCTGCTCCAGGCGACGATGCGGCTGGGTGGCGCCCGACAGATCGCCGCCGAGCTGGCAGAGCTGAAAGGAGCGCTCGGCATGTGGGAATCGTCGGCGACGCACTGGCGGCACGCTATGGGCTACGCTCCTTACCTCGAGTCGTCCGCCGTCTATGTGCTGGGAGCGGCCGCGGGTGTGGCGCGCGATACGATTCGGGCCGTTCTGGCCGGCGAGCCCGTCGACCTTCCGTCTCGACGCATCCTGTCGAACCTCGAGATGCGGTGGGCATCGAGCCGGGAGGCGTGGAATGCCCTGAGCGTGCTGAGCCCCACCGACTCCGTTGTGGAGGCCTGGCTCCAGTTCGCCACCCAGGCGGAACAGCGGGAAAGCTGGCTGGTCGCCCGCGATGCGTACGCCGCCGCGCTCCGGGAACGTCGCACCGCACCGCTCGTCGTGCGAGCCGCCAGCGCGGCGCTCCAGGGCGGCGAGCCTGCAGTTGCGCTGGCCTACGCGGACTCGCTCCAGGCCTGGAGTGACACGTCCCAGCGATCGACCATGACGCTCATCCGGCTGCGCGCCCTCGGTCAGCTGGGGCGCGCCGCCGAGGCGGAGGAGGTGCTGATGCAGCCCGGCACCGACCTGGATCCCCTCACGCGAAGCGACGCCGTGCGCGCCGTGGCGTGGGCGTGGGTGCGCGTGGGTGACGTGGCGCGCGCCCGCTCCACGCTGACGCGCGGTGGTGAGGAATCGGATGCCCGGGCCGCCGCATGGATGTCGCTGTACGAGGGAGACCTGAAGGCCGCGCGGGGCGGCCTGCGCCGGCTGGACGACGTGTCCCGTGATGTGGTGCTGGCGCTCTCGGTGTTTGCCCGCACCCGCGCCGACCATTCTCCCGGCATAGGCCATGCGTTCCTGGCGCTGGCGCGAAGCGACACGTCGGCCGCGGCGAAGGGTTTCGAGTCCTCCGCGGCCGATGTGACGGACGCTGCGCCCCTGCTATTGGCCATCGCGGCTCGATTGTATCTCGCGACGCCGGATTCACTGCACAGCGAGGAGATCTGGAAGGACCTGGTCGCCAGGCATCCCGAGGCGCCGGAAGCGGCCGAGGCAGACCTGGAATGGGCGCGTGCGTTGCGGCGTCATGGAGATTCGCCTGGGGCCATTGTGCGGCTGGAGCACCTGATACTGAGTTATCCGCGGAGTGCCCTCGTTCCGCAGGCGCGGCGGGAGCTCGAGCTGGCGCGGGGCACAATACCCCCTGGTGGGGGACGAGAGACGGGAGACGGGAAATGGCTGTGAGCCGGTTTGCGTTGGTGTCGCTGATGCTGCTGCTGTCGGGTGACCGCCTCGCACAGGCACAGCACCTCCTCGTGCCGATGGATGACCGGCAGACCAACCATCTCAAGGCGTACGGCCTTGTCTTCAACGCCCTGCGGGACGGGCACAAGAGCGAGTGGTTTCTCAATTACCGCGGCGGGTCGTTCCTGCTGCCGGACCTGCAGGAACTGCGGCGTCGTGCCACGCTTGACGGCATTTCGTTCGAGCAGCTCGATGGTGGTCGCGTCGGCGCGATCCGCACGGAAATCGCCAGCAACAACATGGACGCCATCGCGCTGGAGCGGGCGCCGAAGATCGCGATCTACACGCCGCCGAAAGCGCCCCCCTGGGACGACGCCGTCACGCTTGCCCTGCAGTATGCAGGTATCGAGTACACGGCGATCTGGGATGACGAGGTCATTGCCGGCGACCTGACGAAGTACGACTGGCTGCACCTGCACCACGAGGACTTCACCGGACAGCTCAACAAGCTCTACCTGGGATTCCGCGACCAGCCCTGGTTCGTCGAACAACGCGATCGGGGTCTGGCGGCGGCCAGGCGACTGGGGTATGCCCACATCCCGGCCCTGAAGAAGGCCGTGGCGGAGAGGATGCGGCAGTACGTGGAACAGGGCGGCTTTCTCTTCGCGATGTGCGGAGCCACGGAGACACTCGGCCTGGCAATTGCCTCGCACCAGACGGACATCGCCGGCACGTTCGCTGACGGGACGCCGCTGGACGACAACGCCGATCAGAAACTCGACTGGGCTCGCTCGTTCGCGTTCCACAACGTGCGGGTGGAGCAGAACGCGTTCGTGAACTCCATGAGCGACATTGACGGACACCAGGTGAACGTAGCCGGCCGCCGGCAGCCGCTGGGGCAATTCTCGCTGTTTGCCTTCTCGGCCAAGTTCGACCCGGTGGCGACGATGCTGGTGCAGGACCACAGACAGGTCATCCCCGACTTCTACGGCGTCACGACGAGTTTCACGAAACAGACGCTTCGGCCGGGTGTCATGGTGCTGGCGAGCGAAGAGGGCGCGCCATGGGTGAAGTACATCCACGGCGACTACGGCAAGGGCTCATGGACGTTCCTCGGTGGGCACGACCCCGAGGACCCACAGCACAACATCGGGGCGGCACCGACGGACCTGTCTCTCCATCCCAACTCGACCGGGTACCGGCTCATCCTGAACAACGTGCTGTTCCCGGCCGCGAAGAAGAAACCGCTCAAGACGTAGGAGCGGATTGAACCGGGACGCGGGAACCCGGACGCGGGCCGCTTGCCACGACTGGTCACAATCAGGATTTGACGCGAACCGTCGCTGACTCAGACACAGGGAATCGGGTGAACGGGACTAGCGTCATCGTGCCCGCGGCGGCGGCCGCCGTGCGCGCTGCCATCCGGCTCGCGGGTGGCCGCGAGGTATGCTTCACCTGCACGATCGACGCGGATGGTGCGATTGCCACGGCCCGCGTCGTGGCTCGCGGCGACGCCGTGAGCGTACTGGCACTGCCGGGTTTCGCGCAGGCCGGCGAGTTGCTGCTCCACAACCATCCGTCGGGCAATCTCGAGCCGTCTGAACCCGACCTCCAGGTTGCGGCGCGGATGCACGACCTGGGCGTCGGGTTTGCCATCACCGACAACGAGGCGGCCGAGCTGTACGTGGTGGTCGAGGTACCGGCGCCGAAGGTCATCACGCTGCTCGACCTCGCGACGCTCGAGCGTGACCTGGGCCCCGAAGGACCGATTGCCGCCACGCACGCGCGCTACGAGGATCGCGAGGGGCAGCGGGACTACGGGCGGCGCGTGGCCCGGCTGTACAACCTGGGCGGCATCGGGCTGCTGGAGGCCGGGACGGGAATCGGGAAGTCGTTAGGCTACCTGGTGCCGGCCCTGCGGTGGGCCGCCGCGAACGGTGAGCGCACCGTGGTGTCCACGAACACGATCAACCTTCAGGAGCAGCTGGTCGGCAAGGACCTGCCGTTTCTCGCCACCGCGCTCGGCGACCAGCCCGTCCGCTTTGCCCTGCTCAAGGGATGGCGGAACTACCTCTGCCTGCAGCGGCTGGAACAGGCCACCGGCAGCCAGGGGACGCTCTTCGATGGTGATCTCACCGACCGCCTGGGCAGTCTCGTGGCATGGGCCGAACAGACCAGCGATGGATCGCTGAGCGACCTGCCCGCACCGCCGGGCGAGGAACTGTGGGACGAGGTCGCGGCCGAGCCCGATCTGTGCCAGCGGGTGAAGTGTCCCCACTTCGACCGCTGCTTCCTGTTCGCCGCCAGGCGACGCGCCGCACAAGCCGACGTCATCGTGGTCAATCATCACCTCCTGATGTCGGACATCGCGGTCAGGCGGGTCACGCAGAACTGGGACGATGCCGCGGTGCTTCCCCCATACTCCCGACTCATCATCGACGAGGGGCATCATCTCGAGGACGCCGCCGGATCGCACCTCGGCTCCACCATCACGCGGCGCGGATTGGAGCGACTCTTCGCCCGGCTCGAGCGACGCGGCAAGGGCCTGCTGCCCGCTCTGATCGGCAAGCTGACCGGCCGGCGCGACCTGGTCAGCGTCGCCAGCCTGGACCTCGTCCAGGCGCGCCTCACCGCATCGGCACGGGCCGGACACGAGAAGGGAACCACGGTGTTCGACCTCCTCGACTCGGTGCTGCGCCAGGACGATCGCCTGGTGCAGCGCCTGAACGATGACTTCGCGGCGCACCGCATCTGGCGTGAAGGGCTCGAGGCCGCGCTCCACGACCTGCTGGGCGAAGTCGAGATTCTCGCTCAGGGCCTGCAGCTGGTGCGCGACCGCATGGAGAATGATGACGCGGCAACGGAACGCTACGGCAACCTGCTGGCCGAGGTCCGAGCCGTGACGCGACGCCTCCTGAGCGCGGGCGACACGCTGCGATCCGCGCTGGCACCGCCCGACGATGCCGCACCGTCCGTCCGCTGGATCGAAGTGCGAGGTCGGGAGCGCAACGTTGCCGTCTCCAACGTGCCCCTGGATCTCGCTCCCATTCTGCGTGAACACCTCTTCCGCCGCCTGGAGACGTGCGTCGTGACGAGTGCCACGCTCGCAGTTGACGGCCGCTTCGACTACCTCAGTCGGCGACTTGGCCTGGACGAGGACGACGTCGAGCCGGCGTGCGCCATCGTACCCTCACCGTTCGACTTTGCCACACAGGCGCTGCTCGCCATTCCGACCGACGTGCCGGCGCCCGCGGTGGACAGTGGTGCGCACCTGGATGCAGTCATCCGGGTACTGGCCGACCTGGTGGAACTGGCGGACGGCGGGGTGTTTGGGCTCTTCACCAGTCATCGTGACGTGCGTCGCACGGCCGCGGCGTTGCGCGCCGCAGGGCTCGACCGGCGTTGGCCGCTGCTCGTGCACGGCGAAGACTCGCGTCAGGCGCTGATGCGCCGCTTCCTGGCCGCCGGATCGGGTGTGTTGCTGGGTACCGCCAGCTTCTGGGAAGGAGTCGATGTGCCGGGTGACCCACTGCGCGCGTTGCTGCTGGCGCGTCTACCCTTCCGCGTCCCGACCGAGCCGCTGGTGGCTGCCCGCTGCGAGCGAGTGCAGCACGATGGAGGCGATCCCTTCACCGAGTACATGCTTCCGGATGCCGCGCTGCGCCTCAAGCAGGGATTCGGCCGGCTTATTCGGACGGCCGAGGATCGAGGAGTCGTCGTGCTGATGGATCCGCGAGTGCTGTCGCGTTCGTACGGTGAGACGATCCTGGAAACACTCCCTCCGGCCCGGCGTGTGACGGGGCCATGGGCCGACCTGCGACCCCAGGTCGCGCGCTTATTCGCCAACGGGCGCTGAAACGGCCTGGAATCCGCGTTACGCGGGGCGTGCCGAGGCATTTCCCGATGCCGGAAGGCGTTCTGGGCGGTAGCTTTACATCTGCGATCAGCGTCAGCGAACCGCGAACACTAACCTCTGACCACGTGCCCTCACCTCCGGCCCCCCGCCCAGGAAAAGTCGTTTGTGTCGGACGCAACTACCTGGAGCACGCCAGAGAACTGGGCAACGAAGTACCGTCCGAGCCGTTGATCTTCCTGAAGCCGTCATCCAGCATCATCAGCGAAGGGGACTACATTGAACGGCCGCCGCAATCGTCGCAGGTCGAGTTCGAGGGGGAGATCGGCGTCCTGATCGGCCGCCGGCTGCGTCGTGCGGAGGAAAGCGACGCCGTCGCCGCCATCGCGGGAATCGTCGCGGTCAACGACGTGACGGCCCGGGACCTGCAGCGGAAAGACAGCCAGTGGAGCCGCGCCAAGGGCTTCGACACCTTCTGTCCGGTTGGCAACGTCCATCCGGCCCCGGTCGACCTGACGACGCTCGAGGTTGTGACGCGCGTGAACGGCAAGGAACGCCAGCGGGCACGCAGTTCCGACATGGCATTTCAGATTCCCATGCTGCTCTCGTATATCTCGCACATCATGACCCTCGAACCGGGCGACCTCGTGGCAACGGGAACGCCTGCCGGGGTTGGTCCGCTGGTGTCGGGAGATGTCGTGGAAGTGGAGATTCCAGGTGTCAGCCGGGTGAGCAATCCGGTCAGGGATGTCGGCTAACACGCCGCGGCGCCCGTCGTCCATCACGGGAAACCCCAGCTACCCAAGGGGTAGACCAACGGTGCGCGCGGGAGGCGGTCGCCGACCCGGGCTTCACCAGGACCAGGGCAGCTGATGCGTACCGCGAACCAGTCGACGACCATGAGGAACGGGCAGCCACGCCGGGCGCGACGGTTCCAGACGTCGATGCTGGTGTCGGTCGCGGTTCACGTCGTGCTCGGCATTGTGGTGTGGCGAGCGGTGCAGGTACCCGCAGTCTATGAGCGCTTCATGCGCTGGAGCCGAACGCGGGCGCCGGCTCCGGAACAGATCGAATTCGTGGTCGTTGCGCCTCCCGATACGTCGTCGGTCGCCGGCGGCCGCGGGCCCGCCGTACCATCCCCGGCGCGTGCCCAACGCGCGGAACCCGGCCCTGCGCTGGTCGCGCCACCGGCTGTTCCCACCGAGCTGCCGCCGGTTCCATCCGAGCCCGTGCCGGAGCCGTCGGCGCGCGGTGGAGGCACGAGCGGCGCAGCCACCGGACCGCTCCGAGGTGGCAACGGTCCCACGCGTGGCATCCAGCCGACCTACGAAGATCCGCGCGTGTGGGCATCCGACCCCACGTTCGTCTACGCGCCCAAGACCGACAAGGAGCGGCTGGACAGCGCCCTGATCGCCACGCTGGGCCGCTACGTCGACTCGGTCGCCGCCAATACCTACGCACCGAACAAGTTCGAGCGCGGCGACTGGACGTTTGGACGCGAAGGCAGCAAGTGGGGGATCGACCAGCAGTACATCCGCCTGGGGCGCTTCTCCATTCCCACCGCGCTGCTCGCCCTGCTCCCGTTGAATCAGATGCAGCCCAACCCCATCGCCATGGAGCGGGCACGCAACAGCGCCTGGATGCGCGCGGACATCATGTATCACGCGCAGGCTTCCATGAACGAGGAGCAGTTCCGTCAGGCGGTGCGGGCCATCCGCGACCGGAAAGAACGCGAGCGCCGGCAGGCCACACGGGTGCCGCCCACCAATCCGGGGCCGATCAGCTCACCGGGGGAGCGACCTCCTCCGCGTTGAGCATCACCGCCGCTCCATTCCCGTCCATTCCGTGCTCGCGGCATGGACGAAGAACGGTGGCGACGGTTCCCAGAATGGCGAAGTCGTCACCGGGGCCCAGGGTGAGCTCGCTGTGATCGTATCCGGAAGCGGCCGGCGTCAGCGCCAGCAGCGCCCCGCGATGCGACAGCGTCCGGACCAGGACCTCCGTGCCCAACCGGGCGGCGACCGCTTCGCCCTCACGGGCACGCGCCGACGGGTTCACCAGCACCAGGTCTCCGGGCTGAATGCCCCGATCGACCATCCCATCGTCCGCCATGCGCAGAAAGAAGGCGTCGTCCGCCGGAACGAAGGAGCGGTCCATGGCGATGAAGCGCACCCGGTGATCGTCGGACAACACCGGCTCGGCGGAATTGATACTCGCATACAGCGGGACCGGCTGCGTCTGACCGATCGACGAATAGCCCAGCAGTCGAACACCGCGCGAACGGCCGGCTCGGCGCTCGATGTACCCCTTCAGGGCCAGCGACTGGAGAATGTCCACAACGGTCTTGGTGGACCGGAGGTGAAACCGGCGACCGATCTCCCGAACACTCGGCTGGTACGTGTTCTCTGCCAGAAAATCGAGCAGATAATGGTAGACGCGCCGCTCGATGGCGGTCAGCGACTCGGGCATCTTCGGGAGACGGAAGCGGGGGGGCGTCGGTTTTCGTGACGGGTTGCACAGCGCGGGCTGAACGCGAAGCGTCACAGCGGTCGGTGACCCTGCCATGATTTGCACTCCACGACCCGTGGAGTCAACATCGTGCGGCAGGCGGGTTACGAAGCGCGCAGGTATCGAATCGCCACGTCGAGGCGCGCCAGGGAACGCTCGCGCCCCAGGACCAGGAGCACGTCGAATATGCCGGGGCTCGCCAGCTGGCCAACGAGCGCGACGCGCAGGGGCTGGAAGATGCGACCACTGGACGTACCGCGCTCCTCGCTCAGCAGGCGCAGGGCGGCCTCCAGGGCGCCAGCCTCCCACTCCGTCCGCTCCAGTCGTTCGCGCACCTGGACAAGGGTGTCCGCCGCCGCGGTGGCATCCTTCCAGTGCCTGGCGACCGCCTCCGCGTCGTAGTCGATCCGATCGAGGAAATAGGGTACCGCCTGACGAGCGATGTCGTGGGTCGTCCGCGCACGCACACGCAGGAGGTCGAGCAGCTGGAGCCACCACTCCCGGCGGGCGGCAAGCTCTGCCTCGCCGGCCAGGCCGGCCTGGATGATGAGTGGCGAGACGGCAGGCTCGAGGTCGATGGCGGACGTCAGGCTGAGGTGCTGTCCATTCATCCACTCCAGTTTCTTAGGGTCGAACACCGCCGCCTTCTTCAGCAGCCCCTCGGCGCTGAAGAGACTGATCATCCCGGTCCGGCTCATCACTTCGCGGTCCTCGCCTGGCGACCAACCCAGGAGCGCGAGAAAGTTGCACATCGCCGACGGCAGGATGCCGAGGTGCTGGTAGTCGCTGACGGCCGTGGCGCCATGCCGCTTGCTCAGCTTCCGACCGTCGGTGCCGTGGATCATGGGAAGGTGGGCGAAGACGGGCAGCTCGGCGTCGAGGGCACGGTACAACAGAATCTGCTTGGGTGTGTTGGAGATGTGATCGTCACCCCGCATCACGACGGTGATTCGCATGGCGATGTCATCCGACACCACCGCCAGGTTGTAGACCGGCGTGCCGTCTGATCGGAGGATCACGAAGTCATCGAGGTCCTTGTTCGGGAAGGCGATGGTGCCGTGCACGAGGTCGTCCCAACTGGTGCCACCGTCGGGAATCCGAAACCGGATCGCGAAGGAATCCCCGCGCGCCAGGCGCCGTGCGATCTCGTCAGGCGGCAGGTCGGCCGCTGCGCGGTCGAACCGGAAGGCGTCACCACGCGACTCCGCCTCCTTCCGCTGGCGATCGAGTTCGGCGGCCGGGGTGAAGTCCCGGTACGCGTGACCCGACTGCAGCAGCCGCTGCGCATCTGCCTGGTGTCGCTCGAGGTTCGCCCCCTGATATGCGACGTCCCCGTCCCAATTGAGTCCCAGCCACTCGAGCCCCTCGAAGATGGCGCGCGTGCTCTCGTCCGTGCTGCGCGCCCGGTCAGTATCCTCGATGCGGAGGAGGAACAGCCCACCGTACTTGCGCGCGTACAGCCAGTTGAACAGCGCCGTGCGGGCGCCACCAACGTGGAGATAGCCGGTGGGAGATGGGGCGAAGCGGAGGCGGGGGCCCAAGACCGACGGGGACGAGTGGCGGAGAAAGGGAGAGAAGCGAGGAGCCGGTAGTCCCGCCGTCGACGAGACATGGATCGCGATGACCGCGATGCAAGTGATACGGGAGACGGGAGACGGGAGACGGGAGACGGGA
>DASWGU010000069.1:0-2496 GCA_036393555.1 Gemmatimonadaceae bacterium | reverse complement strand
GAGGAGTGAGGAGTGAGGAGTGAGGAGTGAGGAGTGAGGAGTGACACTCTTCACTCTTCACTCCTCACTCTTCACTGCCCTTTATCGCGGCAGCTCCACCCGCTGCACGTACCGCAGGTCATCCTCATCGGTACGGGCGGTGTACACCGCGCCCTGACCAACGCCGATCAGCGTCGTCCTGGCCGGAAGCCGCCACCGCGCCACCAGCTTTCCGGCCGCGTCGATGACGTCCCACTGCTCGCGTCCCACGCGGAACGGCGTCGCGCGTTTCACCCAGAGGCGTCCGTCGGGACCGGCGAGAGCGCCTAACGGTGACACGGGCGGGTAGTTGGCGGGCCAGCTGGCCGGCGGCAGGAGCTCGAACTCCATCGACACCCCAGCGGGCATCATCTTCTGCACGGTCTTGCTCTGCTCCCTGAGCTGCCGCTGCGCCTCGTCCATCTCGGCCTTCTTGTCCGCCTCCGTGACCTTGATGGGGTCATACGCGATCCGACCGGGAGCGGAGTGCTTGCCCTCGGGGCTGATGAACTCGACCGCGTAGGTCGCTCCCCGTACGATGGCCACGCGTCCATCCGGGAACACCGTCCAGGGGTCGGAGGCGACCAGGCCCGGATACGCCATGGTGTATTTGAACGCCGTCTGGCCCTGCTGCTTCATTTCCGGTTTGCCGCTGGTGGGAAAGCGCACCTGGGCCAACTGGGTCCGCGTACTGGCGTCGCGCGGGTCCATTCGCAGCACGCCCACGGAGTCGGGGAACGACATCTGCGCGCCGCCACCGCCACGTCCGATCTGGATGGGCATGGCACTCGTGTAGAGTCGCCCTGTGCGATCTCCGAAGAACGGGGCAGAGAGCGCCGTGGAGGTCGCCTGGTCGAACAGCATCAGCGGCATTGTCGTGCCGGGAGTCAGATCCGGATTGAAGGCAACCAGTCGCTGCTGGACGGCGTCCAGGAGCCAGATCGTGTCGCCGTTCAACTTGAAGATCCCGGCAGGCGTCCGGTATTCACCCGGTCCGCTTCCTTGCCGGCCTACGGGATTGCGGCTGCCCGTGGAAAAGTCCACGAGCGACACTTCCATCTCGGTGCCGTCGACCACCAGGATCCGGCCAGGCCGTAATTCCAGAGCAGCCGAGACCTGGGAGAAGGGATCGTCGATCTCGCGGGATGCCGTCGGGAGGTCGCGGACGGTTACCTGCTGGCTGGCGGCTGGTACGGCCATCACACCTGCCGCCAGCGCCAGGGCGCGCGATATGCTGCCGAATGAGGTCACGTTGCTGCTCGGTGGAGGGGTGGTTGTAAGTACGGGCGGGACGCGCCGCGGTTTCCGCAGAATCATTGGGATTGTAGGAGAATACCTCACGCGCCATCCGATGCTACTCCGGGACGCGCCGTCCCTCACCAAACCCGAGCACCCAGAACTCGGAACCATTCAGAGGCGCCTTCGCGAGGGCGGTCGCGATGCGCTCTGGCGCCTCGCTCTCGCCGTCGTCGGCCAGCCTGAACGTCCCGAAGTGAGTGGCCATGCTCGTCCGGGCACCCAGACGATGGTGCGCCGCGAGGGCCTCTTCGGGCGACATGTGCACGCGCGACATGAACCACTCGGGCCGGAACGCCCCGATGGGAAGCAGCGCCAGCCGCGGCGCGCCCAGCCGCTCGCGGATTTCGGTGAAGTGATCGCCGAAGCCGGTATCGGCCGCGAAGCAGATGGAGCCGGCCGGCGTATCGATCATGAAACCGGCCCATAACGAGCGGTCGCGGTCGAACAGCCCTCGACCCGAGAAATGACGGGCGGGAATGGCTGTGACGGTGACACCGGGCGAGACGGTCGTCGAGTGCCACCAGTCGAGTTCGGCGATGACCGGAATCCCGCGCCGCTCCAGAAAGCGGCGGTTGCCAAGGGGCGCTATCAAGCGCGGCGTGTGCGTACGCGCGAGGCGCTGCAGCGTCGGCAGGTCGCAGTGATCGTAGTGGTTGTGGCTGAGGACGACCACGTCGATCGGCGGAAGGTCCTCGAACCGGATTCCGGGTGGCCTCACCCGACGCGGTCCGAACCAGGAGACAGGACCGCAGCGATCGGACCAGATCGGATCGGTCAGGATGTTCAGACTTGCGGTCTGGAGCAGCACTGTGGTGTGATTCACGAACGTGACCCGCAGCTCTGCTCCCTGGACCCGGGGCGGTGGCGTGGTACCCGGTGGTTCGTCACGCCAGGCGCTCCAGCGGCCGCGCTGCCTCGTGGCAGCCCAGCGGGCGGCGTCGCGAAAATCGTTGTGAGTCGTCGCCAGCTGGTTGCGGAACCGACGCCCGTCGAAGTGGTCGGAAATCGGGCCTCGGTATGGCGGGGTAGACACCATCCAGCCGAGGAGGACAATCAGCACGATGGTTGCAGCGACCGCCGTGATGACCGCAAACAGGACGCCCAGTACGATGGCCATTTGGCTCCGGTAACGCCGCGCGAATCCTTGCTGGAGCCCGCGGACCGTGCAAGCTATGATTC
>DASWGU010000068.1:0-5770 GCA_036393555.1 Gemmatimonadaceae bacterium | reverse complement strand
TTTCACGCTGATTTCACCCGAGCGAAGCCTGGTGAGAACCGTGCCCTGGCTGACAAGCGTCTCTATCCCGCCCGATGCGAGGGGTGTACAGCCTCGCGTGATTTCGCTTTCGCCGAGAGCGCTCTACGCCGGTGGCTCCTGGTTGCTCGAGGCGTCGATGGGTGAAGGCAGCCCGCCCTTTCCCGGGGTTGCGAAAGACCAGCCGGGCGGTCCCATTCTGCGCGTGGATAACGAAGCCACCTTGCAGCGTGTCATCGGGTGGCGACACCCCAGCCCATGCGTCACGTCGCTCCGCCGCTCGGAAGGGGGCTTCTTCGCGCTTGCGTTACCGCTTTGTGTCACGCCTCCGCTGGAGTACGCTGCCGACAGTCGGCGGGTTGCCATCGCGACGTTCGACACACCGGCGGGACGCACCGGCTCGTATCAGGTGTCCGTCGTGAGCGACACGGGCGACACCCTCTTCGCGCGTCGTTATGACTATCCCGTCGTGCCAATCCCGTCGCGCCTCCTCGACAGCGTTCGTACCGCACAGGCCGCGCTGCGAGCTGCGCCGGACATCGTCGCGCTACGCCGTTCCATGAAGCTGCCCGAGACCTGGCCGCCAATCGAGCGCCTCGTACTCGGCCGGGACGAGACCGTGTGGATCGAGCAGTACACCCGCGCCGGCAACCGCGTCTGGCAGGTGCTCAACGCGCGTGGCGATGTCGAAGGGCAGGCCGCTGTGCCGCGCGGCGTTCGGCTCATGGCGGTGAGCCGCGAGGCGGTTTGGGGGACCGACACCGATGAAGACGGACTCCAGCACATAGTCCGTTACGTGGTGTCGCGATGATTCCGTCGCGTCCTGTCGTCGCAGCGTGCGCGACGCTCGTTGCACTCATCTCGATGGTTGCATCGGGGCAGTCGATCCCGACCTGGACCGTCACGCGCGACATGCGGATTGATGCGACCGAGCACGACCTGAGCCCGATCGGCTGGCTCGCGGTCGCCTCGAACGGGACGATCGTAATCAGTCAACGACAGGATTCACTCCTTCGTTTCTTCACCGCACGTGGCGAGTCGCTCGGTGCATTCGGCCGAGGTGGGGCAGGGCCGGGTGAGTTTCGGGTCGTGGCGCTCCATGGCTGGATGGGTGACACGCTCTGGGTGAACGATCCCGAACTCCGCCGCACCACTTTCATTTCGCCCGACCGGAAACTGGTACGCACCGTGGCGCAGCTCAACACGGTGAGACTTGCCGGCGGCGATGAGGCCAGGCAGGTCTTTGCGGTCTTCCCGAGAGCCTGGTTCCCGGACGGAGGCTCCCTGGTCGTCCTGATCGAGGGTGCCGGCGCAGATGGCATGCGATGGCCCGGCGCTACCCCGGGTACGCCGCTTCTCCGGGTCGATAGCGTCGGCGTGTTCCAGAGTGTCGCCGGCACGGCGCCGGAAAACCCCTGCGCCGTGCGCTACAGCCTGCCGGGCGGTGGCGGCAGCGCCAGCATCCCGTACTGCGGCGTCCCGATGGACGCATTGGCCGCGGACGGTTCGCGGTACGCCGTGATCACCACCGAGGAACAGACTGGCAGACGGGTAGCATGGCGCGTGACGGTCACACGCTCACGCGGCGATACGATCTTCTCGCGCCGCTACGAGGACGAGGCGCTCGCCCTGCCGCGACGGATTGCCGACAGCGTGCTGTCCGCTCGACTCTCCAGTGCACGGTTCCCTCAACAACGGGAAGCCATGCGGGGCATGAAGGTGCCGGCGGTTTACGCGCCGTACTCCCGCATCCTGCTCGGCGCGGATGATAGCATCTGGATCGAGCGGTACACTGCCAGCGGGAATCGTCTGTGGCAGGTGCTCGACGCGATCGGCAACCCGACCGGGCAGCTGCAGGTCCCGCGCGCTGTTCACCTTCTCGTCGCGAGCCGAAGCGCGGTCTGGGCCACCGACACCGACGACGACGGTCTGCAGCACATCGTCCGCCATAGGGTGTCGCGGTGAGCCAGGACTGGTCGTCGTGAACCGTCAACCACGTTGAACCGCTGGGAACGCCGGGGACACTTTCAGTCGTAGCCGGGAGTCGGGCGTGGACGATCGCCCCGAGATGTTGCGCTCCTTGACACGATCCGCCCCGGAGCCAGTATCGGGCACCGGGACCGCGGAGGGCTGAGCGCGGTCGCTGAACCAGCGCCGCGTCCATGACCAACCCGCTCTACATTCTCGCTGTCCTGTCACTTGTCGTCGTCCTGTCCGAGTGGCTGGTGCGGAAGACAATCCTCCGCCACGCGGGAACCGCGCTGCTCGGCATTCTCGTCACCGCCGTCATCGCCAACCTCGGCGTGGTTCCGGCCGGCTCGACGACCGACGCGCCGGTTCCCGTCTATGACGGGATATTCGAATACGTGGCGCCACTGGCCATTTTCTGGCTCATTCTCGGCGTCAATCTGCGCGACGTGCTGCGAGCCGGCGTGCCTCTGGTCGTCCTTTTCCTCATCGGGGCTGCCGCCACGACGGCGGGCGCACTGATCGCGATGAACCTGGTCGGCGGCGAAGCCGCGTTCGGCCCACAGCACAACGCGCTAGCCGGGATGTTCACGGGGACCTACATCGGCGGCAGCATCAACTTCAACGCAGTCGCCCTGGAGTACGACGTCGTGCGAGACGGGGCGCTGTACGCCGGCAGCGTCGTGGTGGACAACATCGTCACTACCGTGTGGATGATCGCCACGCTGGCCCTGCCGCGGCTGCTGACCCCGCTCTTCAGGTCGGTGAAGCGATCCGGTTCGGGGACGACTGGAGTGATCCTGGGCATCGAGGATGACACCGAGTCGATACATCCGGTCGACCTCGGCGTCATGCTCGCTCTGGGACTCGGGGCCGTGTTCGCATCCACCGAACTGGCCGCGTGGTTCGCATCCCGGGGCGTCGCGATTCCCTTCATGCTCGTGCTGACGGTGGTGGCGCTCGGGCTGGCCCAGGTGCCCATGGTGGCCAGGCTGCGCGGTGCGCGAGTCATCGGCATGTTCGCGGTCTACCTGTTCCTCAACGTGATAGGGGCCTTCTGCGATCTCCGCTCCCTGGCCGGCCTGGGCTCGTTAGGTCTCACCCTGCTGGCCTTTGCCGCGGTGACGGTGCTGGTTCACGGCATGGTAACGTTCACCGCGGCGCGACTGATGCGTATCGACGCGGAAATGGCGGCGGTCGCGTCGCAGGCCAACGTCGGCGGCAGCACGTCGGCGCTGGCGCTCGCCCGCAGTCTCGGCCGGGCCGACCTGGTGCTGCCAGCCGTGCTGATCGGATCGCTCGGCAACGCGGTCGGCAACTTCTTCGCATTCTGGGTCGCCGCACAATGATGCACCGGACGGCTGTCGTCGCCGCGCTTCTCCTTCCGGCGTCGCTCGCAGCACAGGGAGACAGTACCGTCCCGGCGGAACGCCTCGCCGCTCGTGACTGGTATCGCGACGCCAGGTTCGGGATGTTCATCCACTGGGGCGTCTACAGCCAGATGGGCCAGGGCGAGTGGGTGATGCAGAACCGGGAGATTCCGGTGCCCACGTACGAATGGCTGGCGTCGAACTTCAACCCCGCTCGATTCGACGCGGCCGAGTGGGTGTCGATCGCGAAGGCCGCGGGAATGAAGTACATCACCATTACCGCCCGCCATCACGATGGGTTCTCGATGTACGCGTCGAACGTCAGCCGCTACAACATCGTCGACTGGACGCCTTTCAAGCGCGACGTGATGAGAGAACTGGCCGACGAATGCCGGCGGCAGGGAATGAAGCTGTTCTTCTACTACTCGCAGCTCGACTGGCATCACCCCGACTACTTTCCGCGCGGCCGGACCGGGCTGCGAACCGGCCGGCCGGAATCCGGGGAGTGGAGCCGCTACCTGGACTTCATGGACCGCCAACTCGAGGAACTGCTGACCGGCTACGGTCCGTTAGGCGGGATCTGGTTCGACGGCATGTGGGACAAGCCGGACGCCGATTGGCGCCTGGACCGCACCTATGCGCTCATTCATCGATTGCAGCCCGCGGCGCTGATCGTGCCGAACCATCATCTGGCCCCGCTGCCTGGCGAGGACGCGCAGACGTTCGAGCAGGACCTCCCCGGCTCGAACACGACGGGCTTCAACACCGGCGTGATTGGCGCGCTGCCGCTGGAAACGTCGCTGACCATGAACGGCTCGTGGGGGTTCAACATCAGCGACACGCGGTTCAAGTCCGTGAAGGAGCTGGTCGGCTACCTCGTCCGCGCGGCGGGATACGGCGCAAACCTGCTGCTCAATGTGGGTCCGCGGCCGGACGGCACCATTCAGCCGGAGGCGGTCGACCTGTTGCGCGAACTGGGTGAGTGGACGGCGACCTACGGTTCGTCGATCTACGGCACGCGCAAGGGACCGGTCCCACCACGAGCGTGGGGAGGGACAACACAAAGGGGCGACACTGTCTTCGTGCACGTGCTGGACTGGGCCGATCCCCAGCTCTCGCTGCCGACGCTCGGCGCACGCGTACTCCGTGCCACGGCGCTGCGCACAGGCGCGCCCGTGAGTGTGATACAGTCGTCGGATGGCGTCACCCTGGCACTCCCGGCCGCCGCCACGGACGAGCATGACCGGGTAATAGTCCTGGTCCTCGCCGCCAATGCAACTCGCAGGGAGTCCGGGAAGTGAGCAAGTCCTGGCTGGGCCTGGTGTAAACACTCTGACCTCTGACCCGACCATGTTCACCCTCACCCTTCGCGATTTCGAGCAAGCCCGAGCGCGCATTGACAAGCACATCCGCCGGACGCCCTTGCTCACCTCCCGGCAACTCAACGAACTGACGGGATTCGACACGCGGCTCAAGGCCGAAATGTTCCAGCGCGTGGGGTCGTACAAGATCCGCGGCCCACTCAACAAGTTCGCGCAGATGCCCGAGGAGCAGAAGCGGCGCGGCGTGGTGTGTTCATCGGCGGGCAATCATGCGCAGGGTGTGGCGCTGGCGGCGCAGATCCATGGCATCCGCGCCGTGGTCTGCATGGCGGAGAACGCCACACCGGCGAAGGTGGCGGCGACGCGAGGATACGGCGCCGAGGTGGTGCTTCACGGTCAGATCTGGGACGAGGCCAACGAGAAAGCGAAGGAGCTGGTGCGCGCCGAGGGACTCACCTACGTGCACCCCTTCGACGACGAACAACTGATCGCCGGGCAGGGGACGCTCGGCCTGGAGATCCTGCAGGACTGGCCGGAGGTTGACGCGATCGTCGTGCCGATCGGTGGTGGCGGGCTGATCTCGGGCGTGTCCATGGCCGCGAAGGCGTTCAACCCCGCCATTCGCGTGATCGGCGTGGAGTCGTCCGACGGGCCCGCGATGCAGCGCAGCGTTCAGGCCGGGCGGCTGGAGACCATCGACTGCCGCACGATCATCGACGGGTTGCGCGTCAGGCGCGTGGGGGAGCTCAACTTCTCCGTGGTGCAGCGCTTCGTGGATGACATCGTGGCGCTGCCCGACCGGGAGATCTTCGACGCGATGATCTGGGTGATGGAGCGGTGCAAGCTGGTGGTCGAGGGTGCAGCCGCGGCGCCGGTGGCGGCGCTGATGCACGGGCTGGTATCCCTGCCTCCCGGCGCGCGAGTCGCTGTCGTCCTGTCAGGTGGGAACGTGAACCTGGATCCGCTGCGTGGGCTCTCCTGGAACTGACTGCCGGCGCTTCGTCACGTCCCCGCTTGCTGCGCCTGGCCTTGTAGCGAGGCGAGACCGGGCGGCCCCGGTGCGCGGCGAAAAGCTGCTGGTTGCCGTACTCC
>DASWGU010000067.1:0-3296 GCA_036393555.1 Gemmatimonadaceae bacterium | reverse complement strand
TACAACGACAGCGTTTCGAAGATCCCGCACGCCGCCATCACTCCCGAGGACGCAGACATGATCGCGCGCATGATCGCGCGGGGTGAAAGCGTCCGGGTGAAGCTCACGATGGCGGCGCAGATGCTCCCCGACGGTCAGTCGCGCAACGTAATTGGTGAGCTACGCGGCACGGCGCTGCCTGAAGAGGTGGTCGTAATGGGCGGCCACATCGATTCGTGGGACGTGGGCCGCGGCGCGATGGATGACGCCGGCGGGGTCGTGGTGGCGTGGGAGGCAATCCGGGTACTGAAGGAGCTGGGTCTCCAGCCCCGCCGAACGATCCGGGTGGTGGGCTGGACGAACGAGGAGAACGGACTGCGCGGCGGGAACGCCTATCGCGATGCGCATCGCGCGGGGTTGGCCAATCACGTCGCCGCCATCGAAAGCGATGCCGGTGTGTTCACGCCGCAGGGATTCGGCTTCACCGGATCCGATGCCGCCTTTGCGCTGGTGCGGGAGATCGGATCGCTGCTCGAACCGATCGGCGCGGGCAACATCGTCCGCGGAGGCGGCGGCGCCGACATCGGCCCCATCATGGCGCTGGGCGTACCGGGTCTGGGACTCAACGTGGACGGGACACGCTACTTCTGGTATCACCACACGGACGCCGACACGGTGGACAAGCTGGATCCGCACGACGTGGCGCTCTGCGTCGCCACCATGGCCGTGATGGCCTGGGTCCTGTCGGATATGCCGGAGCGGTTGCCGAGGTGATGCGGGTCGGGGTGAACCGAAACGGAGCAAACCGCGACGAGATGGACCGGGACGGAGCAGACCGGGACCGGCGCGCGTGACCAGCGCGCTTCCCGGCACTCCCTTCCACGCGCGTACCGCGCCCCTCGTCGAAGGCCAGACCTGGCGCCGGTGGGCCGGATATGTCGTCGCCAGTTCCTACGAGTTGCACCACGACCGGGAATACCACGCCATTCGAAGCAGTGCGGCGTTGTTCGATGTGTCACCGCTCTACAAGTACCACGTGCGCGGGCGCGACGCCGTCAGGCTGCTCGATCGCGTCGTGACGCGCGACATATCGCGAGCGGCGGCGGGTCAGGTGCTGTACACGCCCTGGTGCGATGGGCAGGGGAAGGTGCTGGACGATGGCACCGTTGCGATACTGTCCCCGGAGCTCATCCGGATGACCTCGGCCGATCCGGGGTACCGGTGGCTCGCTGCCAATGCACGCGGCCTGTCGGTCGAGATCGAGGATGCCAGCGATTCGGTCGCGGCGCTGGCGTTGCAGGGGCCGAACGCGAGGACGATCCTCGAGCAGGCGGCCGGCGTCGCCCTGGGAACGCTGCGGTTCTTCCGGCTGACGACCGCGCTGGTGCGTGGTGTGCCGGTCACCGTCACGCGCACCGGGTACACCGGAGACCTCGGTTACGAGATCTGGATGGATGCGGCTCACGCGCTCTCGGTGTGGGACGCGCTCATTGCGGCGGGGAGCGACTATGGAATCACGCCGGCGGGCATGCTCGCGCTCGACGTCGCGCGCATCGAGGCCGGTCTGCTGCTGCTTGACGTGGACTACGTCAGTGCGCGCAAGGCTCTCATCGAGTCGCAGAAGTCATCGCCTCTGGAACTCGGACTCGAGTGGGCCGTGTCGTTCGAGAAGCCGGCGTTCGTCGGTCGCCAGACCCTGGTCGCCGAACGGGAGCACCCGGCGGAGTGGAAGTTCGTTGGTGTGGAGGTGGACTGGGAATCGCTCGAGTCGCTGTACCAGGACGTCGGTCTGGCACCCAGGCTCCCGACGACGGCGTGGCGCACCAGCGTGCCGCTGTACGAAAGGGGAACGGAGCAGCAGGTGGGGTACGCCACGAGCGGCTGCTGGTCGCCGCTGCTGAAGCGGTATCTCACGCTGGCTCACCTCGAAGCGCCATACGCCGAGCCGGGACGCACGCTGGAGATGGAGATCACGGTGGAGCATCGCCGCCAACGCGCAGTGAGCCGCGTGAGCGCGCTGCCGTTCTTCAACCCGGAGCGCAAGCGCGCATGACTCGCTCACGGTCCGCCGGCGCCGGCAGGCAATACGACGCAATCATCATCGGCGGAGGTCACAACGGTCTGGTGACCGCCGCATACCTGGCGCGCGCGGGCAGGCGGGTGCTGGTGCTGGAGCGTCGATACCTCGTCGGCGGCGCCGCGGTGACCGAGGAGGTCGTGCCCGGCTTCAAGTTCTCGGTGTTCTCGTACGTCGTGTCTCTGCTGCGGCCGGAGATCATCCGCGACCTGTCCCTTCCGGCACACGGGCTCGAGGTACTGCCGCTGGAGAGCACGGTCACGCCGATGTTCAATGGTGACTACCTGGCCGCCTGGCCGGACGCGGATCGGACGCGCCGCGAGATCGCGCGTCACTCGCCCAGGGACGCCGAGGCGTACGAGGAATACGGCCGGCTGATGGGTCTCATGGCGATGGCGGTGAAGCCCATCATCGGCATGGTACCGCCTGATCCGACGTCGCTCTCCCTCCGCGACCTCCGCGGGCTTCTGAAGGTCGGGCGGCATTTCCAGTCGTTGAGCGACCGGCATTTCCACCTGCTGTACAAGCTCATGACCATGAGCGCAGCCGACTTCCTGGATGAGTGGTTCGAGAGCGACGTCCTGAAGGCGACGAAGTCGGCGAGCGGGATCATCGGCACGTTCATGGGTCCGCGCACGCCGGGGTCCGCGTACGTGCTGCTGCACCACTACATGGGTGAGATCGATGGGGCGTACCGGGCATGGGGCTTTGCCCGAGGCGGTACGGGCGCGATCTCTGAATCGATCGCCAGTGCGGCGCGCGCCATGGGCGCGGACATCCGGCTGGACGCGGAGGTGGCACGCGTGCGCGTGAGGGACGGCCGCGCGACCGGCGTCGTGCTGGCCAACGGCGACGAGATCGAGGCTGCCACGGTGGTGTCGTCGCTGGATCCCAGGCGGACCTTCCTCACCCTGGTCGCCGAGTCCGACCTTCCAGACGAGTTCGTCGCCGACGTACGACGGTTCAAGATCCGCGGCTCGTCAGGCAAGGTGAACCTGGCGCTGTCCGGACTGCCGGACTTCACCTGCATGCCGGGTGTTGGTCCGCACTTGCGCGGCGCGATGTCGATTTCCCCGTCGCTGGAATACGTGGAGCGGGCCTACGACGATGCCAAGTACGGGTCGTTTTCGAGGCAGCCGTACATGGACATGATCCTGCCGTCGGTCATCGATCCCGGCATGGCCCCGCCCGGGAAGCACGTGATGTCGGTCTTCGTGCAGTACGCGCCGTACAACCTGAA
>DASWGU010000066.1:0-5449 GCA_036393555.1 Gemmatimonadaceae bacterium | reverse complement strand
CCGCTTCGGCGCGGACCAGAACGTCGGGGGGCGCACGCTCATCCTGAACGGGTCGCCGCAGGTCATCCTCGGCGTGCTTCCGGAGCGCTACGACCTGAAGCCGCGGTTCTCCTTCGGGAGCACCGGCGCCCGCGACATCTGGTACCCCGCCCAGTTCGCCGCGGCAGACCGAAGCTGGGGCGGCCGATCGCTGCAGGTCCTTGGGCGCCTGGCCCCGGGCGTGACTGTGGAATCGGCCCGGCAGGAGGCCTCGCTCCTGGCGGCGCGGCTGCGGCAGGAGTTTCCGGACCGGCAGGAAGGTTGGGACGTCGCGATCGTCACCCTCAAGACCGAGATCGTGGGGGACGTGAGCACCACGGTCCTGATCGTGTTCGGCGCGGTCTGCTTCGTCCTGCTCATCGCCTGCGCCAACGTCGCCAACCTGCTCCTGACACGCGCAGCCGAGCGACACCAGGAGATGGCGGTTCGCGCGGCGCTGGGGGCGGCGCGGTCACGGCTGTTCCGGCAACTCGTCGTCGAGAGCCTGTTGCTGGCGCTCCTGGGCGGAGGGGTCGGGCTGGTGCTGGCGGGCTGGGGCATCGTCGCGCTGGTCGCCCTGGCTCCCGACCTCCCGCGCCTCGGAGCCATCGGCCTCGACGGGAGTGTCATCGGGTTCAGCGTGATCGCCACGCTGGGCACGGCCCTCATCTTCGGGCTGGCTCCCGCGATCCATCTCGCCGGCGGCGATCTCGCGGCGTGGCTCACGCAGCGAAGCAGCGCGGGACGGCCGCACACCCACCGTATCCGCGGCGCGCTCGTCGCGACCCAAGTCGCCCTCTCGTTCATGCTGCTGGTGGGGGCAGGACTTCTGGTCCGGAGCCTGATCAACCGACTCGGGGTCGATGTCGGCTTCGACCCGGAACACCTTTTCACCGCGGAGCTCCAGCCGCGTGCGCGGCAGGTCCTTGCCACGCGCGACGGCGCCACGGTCGAAGAGAGGGCGGCGTTCTTCGACCAGGTCGTGGAGCGGGTGAGGGCGATTCCCGGCGTGCAGGCGGCGAGCGCCGTCAGCATCGTTCCGCTGAGCGACGACGGGCAGGCCACCAGGTTCTGGGCCCTGGACCGCTCCCTCCCGGACGCCGGGCAGTTCCCGGTGGCGGACGTCCGATGGGTTCACCGCGACTACCACCGGACGATGGGCATTCGGTTGGTGACGGGCCGCGTGTTCGACGACCGGGACCGGGCCGGGGCCCCGCTGGGCGTCATCATCAACGAGACGGGAGCCCGTCAGCTCTGGCCGGGTGAGCCGGCGATCAGCAAGCGGATCGCCATGCCGTGGAGAGATACCTTGTTCGCGGAGATCATCGGCGTCGTGGGGGACGTCCGTCATGCGGGTCCAGACGATCCGGTGACCCGCGCGACGCTCTACTGGGACCACCGCCAGTCCAACGGGCCGACGAAGATGGTCCTGGTTGCGCGCACCATGGACCGGCCTGCCGTCACGGCCGGCGCCATCCGCGCGGCGGTCAGGGCGCTGGATCCCGACCTCCCCATCTACAACGCGCGGAGCATGGAGTCGCTGATGGGCACGGTGCTCGCCCGGGCCCGATTCACCACGATGGCGCTCGGGTCCTTCGCGCTGCTGGCGCTGGTCCTGGCCGCCCTCGGGCTCTACGGGGTGATGGCCTACACCACTCAGCAGCGGGAACGGGAGATCGGGATCCGGATGGCACTCGGCGCCGACCAGACCTCGGTGGTCCGGATGGTCCTGCGCCAGGGCATGACGGTCGTGGGCGTCGCGGTGCTGATCGGCGCCGCGGGCGCGGCGATCCTCTCGCGGGTCCTCAGGACCCTGATGTTCGACGTCAGCCCGACGGATCCCTCCACTTTTGTCGGCGTGGCGCTCCTGCTGGCGGCGACGGGGCTCTGGGCCTGCTGGCTCCCGGCGCGGCGCGCGAGCGGAATCGATCCAGTCGAAGCCATACGAAGGGAATGAGGGGTGCCGCGCGCGAGATCAATACCTGGACAACTCGCCCAGCCGTCGCTCGAGAAACCGCCGCTCCGGCTCCTGCCGGGTGAGACCGAGAGCCCGTTCGTAGGAGGCTCGGGCTTCCGCCGTCCTCCCCAGCCTCCGGCACAGGTCCGCCCGCGCCGAGTGCGCCAGGTGGTAATCACCCAGATCCCCGCGCACCAGGATCGCGTCGATGAGGGCGAGACCCGCTCCAGGGCCGTCGCGCATCGCCACTGCTGCGGCGCGGTTCAGCTCGATCACGGGCGACGGATCGGCCCGGGCCAGTACGTCGTACAGTCCGACGATCTGCGCCCAGTCCGTCGCGGCGGCGCTGGGCGACTCGGCGTGGACCGCCGCGATCGCCGCTTGGAGCGTGTACGGGCCGAACCGGCGCGAAGACAGCGCCCGTTCCACCAGCGCCGACCCCTCCGCGATCTGATCCCGATGCCAGAGCGAGCGGTCCTGGTCGTCCAGCAGGACCAGCTCGCCTGCCGGCGACGTGCGCGCGGAGCGCCGCGATTCGTGCAGCAGCATCAGCGCCAGGAGCCCCACCGCCTCGGGCTCCGGCAGCAACTCGATGAGCAACCGCCCCAGGCGAATCGCCTCGCTCGACAGATCGTGCCGTGTCAGCGACTCACCCGATGAGGCGGAGTACCCCTCGTTGAACACCAGGTAGACCACGCGGAGCACGGTGTCCAGCCGGTCCGGCAGATCGGCCCGGGACGGCAGCTGATAGGGGATGCGCGCGTCGCGGATCTTTCCCTTCGCGCGGACGATCCGCTGCGCCACCGTCGGCGCCGACGTCAGAAAGGCGCGCGCGATCTCCTCGGTCGTGAGGCCGCACACCTCGCGCAGCGTCAACGCCACCTGGGCGTCCGGCGGCAAGGCTGGGTGGCAGCAGGTGAAGATCAGCCGCAGCCGGTCGTCTTCGACGCCCTCCTCGTCCCCTCCCGTGTCGGCACTGGTGTCGGCCTCGAGTCGCTGGGCGAGCACCGCCAGCGACGCGTCGAACCGGACGCGTCTGCGCAGGGTGTCGATGGCCTTGAAGCGGCCGACCGACACGAGCCAGGCCCGGGGGTTGGCGGGCACGCCATCCCGCGGCCATCGCTCCACCGCGGCGGTGAAGGCATCGTGCAGCGCTTCCTCGGCGAGGTCGAACTCGCCGAGCAGGCGGATCAGGGTGGCGAGGACGCGGCGGGACTCGGAGCGGTAGACGGCGTCCACCAACTCACGCACCGGTTCGGCCGCGTCCTCGCTCATCAGCAACCCCGCAGCTACTGCTGGTCGAACTCCATGATCGGGCGCACCTCGACGCTCCCCCAGCGGGCACCCGGAATCTTCGCGGCCACCTGGATGGCGTCGTTCAGGTCCCGCGCATTGATGAGGTAAAACCCACCCAGCTGCTCCTTCGTCTCGGCGAAGGGCCCGTCGGTGGGGGACACCTTGCCGTTCCGGACCCGCACGGTCGTGGCCGTCTGAACGGGCTGGAGGGCCTCCCCACCCAGGTAGTGGCCGCTCTTCTTGATGTCGTCGGTGAAGGCAAAGTACTCGCCGATGAAAGCGTCCAGCTCGCTCTTGGACATGGCGCTCATCTGCTTCTGGTCCTCATAGATCAGGCACAGGTACCGCATGGCTTCCTCCGGAATTGCGCTGGGAACGATTGTGGACGCCAGATAGTCGTTCGGGAGTAGCCCCAAATCGACAACGGGCCTGCCAGGCGCGACGCACCTCCAGGACCGGATTCCGGCGGGCTTCGGGATGGGGGGATTGAACGCGCTGCCGCCAGCCCAGAACGGGCGACGGTCACGGCCTCCGCGGCGGCGCCCGGCAGATCGGACACGGCCCCATGCTGGGCGTGCGTCCATAGACCACCGTGACCGGACCCAGAGCGACCACTCGCTTCTCGACGGTATCGTTCACCGCGATTGCGAGGGTGAGCCTCCGACCCGCGACCCGACCGCTGAACTGGGCGGGCAGCGACGGCCCAACCATGACCGGATACGCTCGCAATACGTAGCTGCCGTCGACCGTGAACCGTCCGTCCGCGTCGAACGTGACATTCCCCGGGATGTCGCCGAAGGTGCAGCCGAGGTGCACGTGAGTGACCGAATCGGTGACGATCACACCGGCGTTATCCCCGCCCCAGGTACCCGGTGCAAGCTTGTCGCCGGATGGAGGGAGCAACGAGGCGCCAGAGCAGGACGTGGTGAGCAGTCCCATGACGGCGAGGAAGACCCGGGCCTGGGGCGGGTGAGCTACGACACGAGGGAAGGTCATCGTCGATCAGCGTGGGCCGGAACGAAGTATACCCCAGGCGCGGCGGGAGAAGCCCCAGGTCACGTGACCGTGGACGCCGATTCCTGCAGGGGGAAGGACCCGTTGATGTCGGCGAACGGAACCGCGCGGGCGAGATTCGCAAAGGTTCCCTGCTCCGCGATTTCCCTCGCCGCCTGGAGGAAGCCGGTCCAAGCCGCGCGGGCCAGTGCACCGCCGACGCTGATCCGCCGGACTCCCGCGTGAGCGAGCTCGGTCACGGTGGCAAAGTCGCTGCCGACCAGCACGTTGACGGGCTTGGGCGCGACCGCGTTGACGACTGCAACGATGTCGGCCATGGTGCGGATGCCCGGTGCATAGAGGCAATCGGCCCCGGCTTCGGCGTAGGCGGTGAGCCGGCGGAGTGTTTCAGCACGGTCCGGGCGTCCAACGATGAAGCCTTCGGAACGGCCGGTGAGAAGGATGCCCGTTCCGCTGTCATCGATCGCTCGTCGGGCGGCCTGAATCCGTTCCACCGCGAGGGTGAAATCGAACAGCGGGTTCGCTGCATCGCCGGTGGAATCTTCGATGGAGAGTCCGGCGATCCCGGTGGCCGTTGCGGCGATGACGTTGGCGTGGACGCCCGCCGGCCCGGTCGCGAAGCCGCCTTCGAAGTCCGCGTTCACCGGCACGTCGACGCCGTGGGCGATCGATCGGAAATGGGCCAAGGCTTCCCCGAGCGGCACGCTGTTGTCGGGCCGACCCAGGGACCAGGCGAATCCGGAGCTGGTCGTCGCGAGCGCCGGAAAGCCGAGTCGGACGAGCAGCCGGGCGCTGCCGAGGTCCCACGGGTTGGGGATCACGAAGCAACCTGACTCGTGGAGCCGGCGAAACACTCGGCAGTGATCGCGAGCGTGGGTCATCACGGGGCTGGTCAGACCCGGGTCCGGCGAATCTGACGGAGCAGCCAAATGAGGATGACGGCTCCGACGAACGCGGTAAGGAGCGCGCCCAGGAGCCCGCCGGCGGCAATGCCGAGTAGGCCGAAGAGCCACCCGCCCAGGAGAGCCCCGATGACACCGACGATGAGATCGCCGATCAGGCCATAGCCGCCCCCGCGCATGACACGTCCAGCCAGCCATCCCGCGACCAGGCCGATCAGCAGAAACCAGAGCAGGTTGGGAACGACCATAACGGCTCCGTTGG
>DASWGU010000065.1:0-15851 GCA_036393555.1 Gemmatimonadaceae bacterium | reverse complement strand
CTCTTCACTCTTCATCACTCTTCACTCTTCATCACTCTTCACTCTTCACTCTTCACTCTTCACTCTTCACTCTTCACTCTTCACTCTTCACTCTTCATCACTCTTCACTCGTTTTCATGTCCCACGACAAGCACCTGCGCTGTTCTTTTTGCGGCAAGTCCAAGGACTCGGTCCGGAAGTTCATCTCCGGACCGTCCGTGTACATCTGCAACGAGTGCATCGCCCTCTGCAACGAGATCCTCGCCGAGGACGAGGAGAAAGAGGTTGCCGAGGCCATCACCCAGGTCCCTGCGCCCACGGAGATCAAGGACGTCCTGGACCTGTACGTGATCGGGCAGGAGCACGCCAAGAAGGCACTGGCCGTGGCGGTCTACAATCACTACAAGCGCATCAACGCCAGCGGCACCCGCGACGCCGACGTCGAGCTGGACAAGAGCAATATTCTCCTGATCGGTCCGACTGGCGTGGGCAAGACGCTGCTGGCGCAGACGCTCGCCCGGATCCTCGATGTGCCGTTCACCATCGCCGACGCCACCACACTGACCGAGGCGGGTTACGTCGGCGAAGACGTGGAGAACATCCTCGTCCGGCTCCTTCAGGCTGGCGACTTCAACGTCGCGGAATGCGAGCGCGGGATCGTCTATATCGACGAACTCGACAAGATTGCGCGGAAGTCCGAGAACCCGAGCATCACGCGCGATGTGTCGGGCGAGGGCGTCCAGCAGGCGCTGCTGAAGATCCTGGAGGGCACCGTGGCCTCGGTTCCGCCTCAGGGCGGCCGCAAGCATCCGCAACAGGAGTACATCCAGATCAACACGAAGGACATCCTCTTCATCTGCGGCGGCGCCTTCGACGGGCTCGACAAGATCATCGAGTCGCGAACGGGGCGAAAGCAGATAGGCTTCAGTCGCGAGGACCTGCGCAGCGGCATGGCGGACAAGGTCGTCAAAAACCCGTTTGCCGAGGTCGAACCGGATGACCTGCTGCGCTATGGCCTCATTCCGGAGTTGGTCGGCCGGCTGCCGGTCATGGTACCGCTGGAGTCCCTGGATGAGGAATCGCTCATTAGGATCCTGAAAGAGCCCAAGAACGCGCTGACCAAGCAGTATCACAAGCTCTTCGAGCTGGAGTCGGTGCGCATCACGTTCGACGAAGCTGCCTTGCGCGCTGTGGCCGGCAAGGCGCTGAAGCGTGGCACCGGTGCCCGCGGGCTCAGGGCGATCCTCGAAGAGATCCTGCTCAACGTGATGTTCGAGCTGCCCAGCCGTGACGACGTCGTCGAAGTGAAGGTGACCGAGGCCTGCGTGCTGAACGGCGCGCCGCCAATGCTGGAGATCGCGCCCAAGCGCCAGAAGAAAGAAGCATAGATCACAGTCACAGGTCGCACGCCACCGCCCGGTCACGGGCGACAGGTCGCACCGAAAAGTGACCCATCGAAGGTCGCCGACCTCTGACTACTGACTTCACGGTTAGTTTTCACTGCGTCTCCCCTCACTGCCGGAGCGCCGTGCTTCTTACCCGCGACAGCGACACCTTCGACGTCCCCAATCGGCTTCCCGTCGTGCCCCTGCGGGACGTGGTGGTGTTCCCGTACGTGCTGATGCCGCTGCTGATTGGCCGCGCCGCGTCCCTGGCGGCCGTCGAGGCCGCATCGAACACCGACGACCGCTTCCTCGTGCTGGTTTCGCAGCGCAACGCGGAGACGACGGAACCGACCGCGGCGGACCTGTATCGGGTGGGCGTGGTGGTCCGGTTGCATCAGGTGAACCGGACACCGAGCGGAAGCGTCCGCGTCCTGATCGAGGCGATGGGTCGCATTCGCGTGACAAGGTTCACGACGGCAGGCGGGATGCTGCGCGCCAACATCGACGTCGCGCCATTCGTCGTGGGGCCGCTGGCGCCGGAGGATCGCGCCCGCGCGCGCCAGACCCTGGCCCGCTTCGAGGAATACGTGGCGCTGCAGCGCCGTATCCCGGCGGAGGTCGTTGCCCTGGCGCAAGCGTCGACCACAGAAGAGCGCATGGCGTGCGCCATTGCGGCACATCTGGCGGTGCGCCACGAAATCCGCCAGCGCCTGCTGGAATCGCCCACGCTGCCCGACCTGGTGGCCGCGCTGGAGGAACTGGTCACTTCGGAGACCGACCTGTTGCGGCTGGAACGCAAGATCGACGAAGACGTCCGCGGGTCACTGTACCGCAACCAGCGCGAATTCTACCTGCAGGAGCAGCTGAAGGCGATTCACCGCGAGCTGGGGCAGGAAGAACTGGACGACCTCGACACCGTGGCCGAACAGATCGAGGCGAAAGGGCTTCCCGAGGCGGCGCGCGCCCGGGCCGACCGGGAGCTGCGCAAGCTGCGCCGCACGTCGCCCATGTCGCCGGAAGCCACCGTCGGGCGGAATTACGTGGACTGGATTCTCTCCCTGCCCTGGTCGGAGCGTACCGATGACGTGCTGGACGTGGAGCACGCCCGGCAGGTGCTGGACGAGGACCACTTCGGTCTCGAGGAGGTGAAGGACCGAATCCTCGACCACATCGCCGTTCTCGCCCTCGTCGGCCGCCTGGACGGGCCGATTCTCTGCCTCGTGGGACCGCCGGGCACCGGCAAGACGTCGTTAGGCCGATCGATCGCCCGCGCCCTGGGGCGGCGGTTCGCGCGCATGTCGCTGGGCGGAGTGCGCGACGAAGCCGAAATCCGCGGACACCGCCGGACGTACATCGGGTCAATGCCGGGGCGGATCCTCCAGGCCATGCGGCGGGCGGAAGTGGTCAATCCGGTCCTGCTCCTGGACGAGATCGACAAACTGGGCACGGACTATCGCGGCGACCCATCCGCAGCGTTGCTCGAGGTACTCGATCCGGAGCAGAATCGCGCGTTCTCGGACCATTACCTCGAGATCGACTACGACCTCTCCAACGCCTTCTTCATCACCACCGCCAACTCGACGGCCAACCTGCCCGATGCCCTGCGAGACCGCCTGGAGATCCTCCGGCTGCCGGGGTATCTGGACCACGAAAAACACGCCATCGCGCGACAGTACCTGGTGCCCCGCCAGCTCGAGGCGGCCGGTATCCCGACGGCCAGCGTGACACTCGACGCGACCGTCATCCCGGCCATCGTGCGGCACTATACGCGGGAAGCCGGCGTCCGGGAACTGGAGCGACGAGTGGCCCGCCTGGCCCGGAAGCTCGCCCGCCGCCGGGCCGCGGAGCCGGCCGGCTCCGACCCCGTACCGCTGCGCGTCGGGGTCGACGACCTGCGCGTCATGCTGGGCGTCGCGACTTACGACCCCGACGAGAACACCCTGGACGACAAGGTTGGTGTTGCGTCGGGACTGGCCTACACGCAGGTGGGCGGCGAGATCCTGGAAATCGAGGTCGGCTCCGTGCCCGGGCGCGGACGCCTTCACCTGACGGGCACGCTGGGCGACGTCATGAAGGAATCGGCCAGCGCCGCGCTGAGCTACATCCGGGGTCGGGCGCGCGCCCTGGGGATCGATCCCGATTTCATCCGCTCGCGCGACCTCCACGTCCACATCCCGGCCGGTGCCACGCCCAAGGACGGCCCCTCAGCCGGCATCGCCATCGCGACCGCGATGATCTCCGCCCTCACGGGAACACCGATCCGCGGTGACACCGCGATGACCGGGGAGATCACGCTGCGTGGTCGGGTGCTCGGTGTCGGTGGTTTGCGCGAGAAGGCGGTGGCAGCACACCGGGGACGGATCCGCCACGTCATCGTGCCCCACGCCAACGAGCGAGAACTCGAGGAACTCCCCGTCGACGTGCGTGAAGGTCTGCGATTCCGTCCGGTCCGGACCATGGACGAAGTGCTGGCCCTGGCCTTCCACCCAAAGCCTCGTGTCACCGACGCCGCGGGCGAGAAGGCAGTGGCCCCCGCTCCGCTCACGCATTGACCGCGATGGCGCGGTCCCGTCCTGGCGACACGATGGCTGCGACGCGCAGCGACCCTCTGGTGGTGAAGCAGCTGGACTTCCTCGGCGGGATGGCCAGCGTCACCGGGTGGCGGCCCGACACGGGACTCCCCGAGGTCGCGTTCGCCGGGCGCTCGAACGTGGGCAAGTCGTCGCTGATCAACGTGCTCGTCAGGCGACGCGCGGCAGCGCGTATCAGCCGTACCCCGGGGCGGACACGGGAAATCAACTTCTTCCAGGTCAACGCGGACTTCGTCCTCGCCGACCTCCCCGGCTACGGCTACGCGCGCGTGGCCAGGGCCCAGCGCGAGGAATGGCGCCCGCTCATCGAGAGCTACCTCCGTGGGAATCAGGCGCTGCGCGGCCTGGTGCTCCTGCTGGACGTGCGTCGCGAACCGGGTGCCGAGGACCGCGAGATGCTGGATTTCCTCGCGGCGGAGGACATCCCCACGCTGGTGGCGATCACCAAGATCGACAAGTACGGTGTGGCCGTCGGCGCGGAGCGCGTGGCCGCGATCGTCGCGGCGCTGGAACTGGATCCCGATCAGGTCCTGCCCGTGAGCGCGCGAACTGGTGCCGGGCGCGACGAACTCGCGCAGGCCGTCGTCGACCTGCTGCGATGATGCACCGGGAGTCACGGGTCCCGCGTCGGCGACGGCCAACGGATGCCGGGGAAGAAGCTCGGCCCTCCTGTCGGAATGGTTCGCCCGCGTTCCGCCGGGTGCTGCACCTGGCGCCGCGCGTCACGGGCGCCGCGTTATGCACCCTGTTCGCCGGGACCTCCTGCCTTTCGGCTGGCCAGGCCGGGCCGGCAGACACCACACCGTCTGCCGTTTCGCCGGATTCATCCCGCTTCCTGGTGCCCGCCGGTTACGGCTCATTGCGCCAGGAAGACATCGCCATCCGGATCCAGCGGCGGGGTCTTCAGGTCCAGGCGATCCCGCTGGACGAGACGATCATCCGGCTGCTCTCGCCGGACAGCTACCGCGCCCTGCGGGAGCAGATCAACAGCAGGGCGGCGGCGCTGGAGGAACTGTCCCGTCGCACCGGACTCCGCGGATTCAGCGTCTGGCTGGTCCGGTTCCATGGCGTGGAGCAGGGGGAGACGATCTTCAGCCCCATGGAGTTCATCGTGACCAGCGTCGGCCGGGACTTTCGCCCCATCGACGTGCTCCCGGTCACGCCGGGCTTCGGCCAGCAGCGCCTCCGGCAGCGCGAGGTGCAGACCGCGCTCTACGTGTTCGACCCGCAGGTGAACGTGAACCAGCCGCTCGTCGTGCAGTACGAAACCGGCCGCAACGCGGACTGGAGCGTGGTCCTGACCCGCATCGAGCGGGAACGCGTACTGGTGCGCAGCCGCGCAGGAATTCGAGACCTCCCGCCCACCCGGCGCCCTACCGGACCCTGAGCACGTCCTCCACAGGACCGGCATGGCCGTCGCGCAGCAGGGTCAGCGCATCCCGCAGTGCCGCCACGGAGCGCGGCCAGTGGAGCCGCTCCATGGCATCCGCGGCGCTGAGCCATTCGGCGCAGTCGTGTTCATCCCCGAGTACGGGAACGGACCCCTCCGCCACGAACGCCACGAAGACCACCGCGAGCTGCACAGCCGACAGGCGATGCAGGTAGAACGGCTGGCAGGTGAGGTTGTACAGGCGCTCGACAGGGAGCCCCGTCTCTTCCTGCACCTCACGTACCGCCGCCTCTTCGGGACGCTCGGCCGGTTCGATGCGGCCGTGGACCACCTCCCAGGCACCGGTGCAGCGCGTTCCCGCTCCGCGGCGCATGACCAGCACCTCGCCGCCGGCGGGGGCCCCGCGGAAGACCAGGACGTCGACCACACCGATCTCGAAGCTCGTCATCAGCGATCCGGCGGCTGCGATCTCCCCGTGCCTAACGCTTTTGCAGGAGCGCCCTCACCCGCGCGCTCAGCGCACGCGGCCGGAACGGCTTGGTGATGAAGTCGTTCGCCCCGCTCTCGAACACCTTCACCTCGCTGTCCTCGTCGCCCTTCGCGGTGAGGACCAGCACCGGGACGGTGGCTGTGCTGGGGCGGGCGCGCAGGTGCGTGAGGACCTGATAGCCGTCGAGGCGCGGCAGGTTGAGGTCGAGCACGATCACGTCGGGTGCGTGTCGGTCCACCTCATCCAGAGCCTGCACCCCGTCGGCTGCCTCCACGATGATGTAGCCCTCCCGCTCGAGGAGATCGCGCAGTACCAGGCGCAACGGTTCCTCGTCCTCGACCAGCAGCACGGTCTGGCGCTGGCCCTTCCGCGCCCCGCCGGACACGTCGTCAACCAGCTCGAGGACCTCGTCGGTCAGGAATCCGCTGGCACGCGGAGTCGGTCGTGTGGCCGGCGTCGCGGTCGGCGTATGGACGTGTGTCCCGGTTGCGGCGTTGCTTCGTGGCGTAGGTCGATGCTGCCCCGCAGAGCGCGGCGCCGGGGTCTCGGTCGGCACCTCCAGGACCCGGAGCAGCTCCTCGAGGTCGGTGTCGCCCGCCAGCACATGCTCCACTCCCGACTCCCACATCGGCCGCATCCCAGCGCGGCAGGCCGCATCGAACACCCGCTCAGTGGACTCGGCCGCCGAGATCCGCCGCTCGACCTCGCTGTCGGAGACCATGATTTCCATGACCGCCAACCGGCCGCGATAGCCGGTGTTGACGCACTCGGTGCATCCCACCGCACGGTACAACCCGTCCACGCCCACGGGGAACCAGCGCTGCAATTTCGGTGGAGCCGTGTCATTGAACGGCGCGCGGCAGCGGAGGCAGAGCCGACGCAGCAGTCGCTGGGCAATCACGCCCTTGAGCGCGGCGGCAATCTTGAAGGGCTCGATGCCGATGTCGATCAGGCGCGCTACCGCACTGGCCGCGTCGATGGTGTGCAGCGTCGAGAGGACCAGGTGTCCGGTGAGCGACGCCTGGGTCGCGATGGCCGCCGTCTCCCTGTCGCGGATCTCGCCGACCAGCACCACGTCCGGGTCCTGTCGCAGGATGGAGCGCAGGGCGGACGCGAAGCTCAGGCCTGCTCGTTCGTTCACCTGCACCTGAACGATGCCCTGCATCTTGTACTCGACGGGATCTTCCACCGTCACGATGTTGACGCCGCGTGTCTGGATCGTTCGCAGCGTGGAATACAGCGTCGTCGTCTTTCCGGAACCGGTCGGCCCCGTGACCAGCACGACGCCCTCGCGCAGGTTGATGAGGTTCTGGATGCGCTCATGCTCGCGCGGGGTGAGTCCGAGGTGCTCCAGCGACAGCACGGTGGACCGGCTGTCGAGTATGCGGATGACCACCTTCTCGCCGGTGGACGCCGGAAGCGTGGACACACGGAGATCGACCCGCACGCCGTTCACCGACACCCGGGCGCGTCCGTCCTGTGGCCGAAGGCGATCAGCGATGTCGAGCTCCGCCATGATCTTGATGCGCGAGACCAGGGGAATGCCCACCTGCCTCGGCAGCACCATGGCCTGCCGCAGCACGCCATCGATCCGATAGGTGACGATGATCCGCTGCTCCTGCGCCTCGAGGTGCACGTCCGACGCGCGCAGCTGGATTCCCTCGGCGATGATGTGATCCACCAGCTTGATGATCGGCCGCGCGGACGCCTTGCTGGTGATGTCGGCGTCCTCGACCTGATTCTCGTCCACCTGCTGGACGTCGTACTCCGTCATGCCCTCCAGGAGCTTCTCGACGGCACTGTCGGGCCGGTAAAGCTCGTCGATGCGCTGCAGGATCTTCCCCGGCGCTGCCAGGTTCATGCGGATCGTGCGACCGGCGGCAAACCCCAGAGCCCGCTCACAATCCAGATCGTGCGGATCGGCCGTGGCGATGTCGAGCGTCGAGTTGGTCGCCCGGAGCGGCAGGATCCGGTACTTTCGCGCCAACGGCTCGGGGATGACATCGAGGGCAGCCGGATCGACGGCGGCCAGGTCCGCGATGGGCATGCGGAAGCGCGCCGATAACGCCGCCAGGATGTCGTCGTCCGTCGTCAGACCGCGGTTGACGGCCTCGTCCCACAGGCTTTCGTTGGCCTGCTGCTTCAACAGCGCGACGCCGTCGGCATCAATGAGTGCCTGCAGCGTCGGCTGCAGCCAATCGTCCCGGAAAGAGCGGTCGTTGCCGGCCAGAATCGCCTGCCTTTGTTCGTGAGAGTTGGTGCAAGCTAACGTCGCGACAATGACACGGCAAAGCGGTCGGACGTCACGCCGGACGCTGGGCGTACCACCGCTTCCCCGGTCAGCGACATCGTAACGAAGAGACTCCGGACACTGGTCAGAGGATCCGCCACAGGCCGCGCGACACGTCCACACCGAATCGCCATCGCCCGTTTCGCAGGCCGCGGGCCACGTCAATGCGCAGCAGGTCGTAGAACGCGATCAACCCGAGGCCGATTCCGGGGAACCCGTCCATGTGCCGGTGGCCATCGGGCTCGTGCGCGCGCCGGAGAATCACGGATCCGAAAGGCGCGAGCCGCGCCTCTCCCGGCGTGCGACCCCAGCGACCCAGCGAGAACGAAGGAAACGGCACGGACACCTGCCATTCCAGCCGCTGCGAGAGTAGCATGGTGCCGGTCACTTCGTGGAAGGCGTAGCCGGGTCCGGTGACCGGTCCGCCGGCAGCCATCCGGTCCTGCGGCAGCGGACTGTTCGTTACTCCACCGATCGACGACAACACGAGTCGGCCAGAGCCGGCCGGTCGCTCCCAGCTGGCGGCCGCGGTCGCCCGGCCGGACATGCCGACGCCGGCAGAGTCGATGCGACGACGGACCTGGTATGCCAGCCATCCGTCCAGGACTCCGCCCCCCAGGTGGCGCGGCGCCAGCGCGACGCGCACGTCCGCCCGCCAGGCCCGCTCGCGTGGGACCGGCAGCGTTTGAGCGAACGCGCCACGAGCGGGCGAAGCGGCGACTGGCGTGGAGTCCGTTCGCTCCAGCGCGATTCCGAAGCTGACGGTCACAGCCTGCGGCACGCCGCGACCGTGCTCCACACGCAGCTCCACCCCGCGGGCATCGTAGGGGGCGGTATAGTCCGCGCCGAACTCCTGCGCGGCAATCGAGTTCCGGACGCCGGACACCTCGGGTACGATGCCGGCCTCCTGCAGTTCGCGGAAGGCGAGCAGGTCCATTCTGGTGGACCCGCGTGGCGACCAGGAGAGCTGCAGGCCGCCCCGGAGCGCTTGATCCGCCAGGCCGAAGCGCACCCGAGCCGCCAACTGCACGCCTTCGCCCACGCGAATCCGGCTACCGGCACCTAACGACAAACCCTCGACACGATTCACCCGCACCAGGTCGGAGACGGAGCCGGCCAGCAGCGCGCCCCGCCGGGACGCACCGAGCGCGCGGCCGGCCACCAGCTCGCGCGCCTGTGCCTGGACCCGGGCGACGTCCTCCGGCGTGACGGTCGCGAGGTCCGGTGGTACGATGGAACGCGTGGGCCCATCGAACTCGAACGCTGCCCGACGCTCCGGCGGCGCCAGCTGGATTTCCGGGCCGGTGAACACCACCGGCGCGAACCCCTGGTTGATCCGGTAACAGCAGATTTCCCAGCCGCCGCGGATGATTCCGCGCGCGGGAAAGTCGAGCCAGCTCCCGCTACGGCGGATCTCGATCTCCTGGCGCCGTGGAAGCCAGAACCGCTCCTCGATCAGGGCGTTGTCCAGAACGATGGCCACGTCCTCCAGCTGCGGATCGATCAGCGCCGCGCGCGTGAAGGAGAACGCCATCCGCACGACCTGGGCATCCTCGCGAGACAGGTAGACGGCGCCGACGGCGGCTGGCCGGGAGACGTCCTTCGGCCGGAGGAGGACCTCCAGCACGTCTATGACGCGGCCCGGGATGCCGATGCGCAGCGAGTCGTGGATCGCGTAGTCGTACGCCTGCAACCCGGCGGCGGACAGCGGGTGCGGCACGTCGCGCACCTCGTCTCCTTCGCCCAATCGGATGATGCCCGGGAAGTTGTTCTGCACGATGCCCAGGTGGTCGCGGTGATACTGGATGTCGGTTGGCAACAGCAGGGTGTCGCGGCGGCCGAGGATCAACTGCTTGCTGTAGCTCGGCGCGCGCCAGTAGACTTCCAGCGCGATCTGGTCGGCCTTCACCACGCGGGGCGGATCCGGAAAGCCCTCGCCGACCTGCGCCAGGAACGTGAGGGAGCCCAGCGCAGTCGCCATGTAGTCCGTCAGTCCGGTGTCCGCCAATTGTCGGGCGCGACGCGCGGTGGCCCGGGTGACGAGGGCCATGGTGCGCGCATCGTTCCATTCCTGCGCCGCCACCGGGGATAACCCCGGCATCAACAGGACGGCGATCACCGCGGCACAGGCCGCCTGGAAACGAGGCATGTCAGGCGAAGTATCGAAAGCTGCCGCCGCGCGATCAAGGAACGGCGACGAATGGTGACGTTCGAACGGTTCCGCCAGCTGGCGGCCGAGGGATCGCTCGTGCCGGTCTGGCGCGACGTGCTCGTCGATACCGACACCGCCGTCTCCGCGTTCGCCAAGATCCGGCGCCCTCCGTTCGCCTTCCTCCTGGAGTCAGCGCCGGCGGGAAGCGAGACCTGGTCCCGCTACACCTTCATGGGCACCGAACCGCGGAGTGCCTGGCGACTCCGGGACGGCACCATCGACACGTGGACCCCGAGCGCCGGCTGGACTCCGGCTCCTCCGACTACCGATCCGATCGCCGACCTGCAACGTCGGATTCGCGCGGACCGACCGGTAACCGTTCCGGAGCTGGGCGCATTCTGGTCCGGCGCCGTGGGCTTCTTCGGATACGACGTCGTCCGCACGCTGGAACGACTGGCGTCTCCCCCGCCCCGGGGCCTCGACACGCCGGACGCGCTCTTCGTTTTCACGGGCGCCTTGCTCATTCTGGACAACCTCCGCGGCCTGGGTCGCGTGGTGGTGGCGGTGCCGGTCTCGGATACCGACGATGGCGATCGGCTGCGCCAGCGCTACGAGCAGGCGCACGCTGAAATCGACGTGGTCGAGGCGCGGCTGCGCGATGCCGCGCCGCTCCCCCAGTTGGCGCTCAACAGCGCGGCGCCGCACGCGCGGGGCACCTCCGGTTACGACCGGGACCGGTTCCTGCGCGATGTCGAACGGATCCGGGAGTACATCGTGGCGGGCGACTGCTTCCAGGTTCTGTTGTCCCGGCGCATTGACGTGCCGCACGATTTCGACTCCGCCAACCTGTACCGCGCCCTCCGTGCCCTGAATCCGTCTCCGTACATGTACCACCTGATTCTCGACGGCATGGAACTGGTCGGCAGTTCCCCGGAACTGCTGGTCCGTGTCGCCGATGGGCGGGTCACGGTGCGTCCCATCGCGGGAACCCGGCCGCGCGGTGCGAGCTCCGACGAAGACGAGCAGCTGGCCGCGGAGCTGCTGGCCGACGAGAAGGAACGCGCGGAACACCTGATGCTGGTTGACCTCGGTCGCAACGACGTCGGGCGGATTGCGCGTTTCGGAACCGTGGATGTGACGGACTTCATGACGGTCGAGCGCTATTCGCACGTGCTCCACATCGTCAGTCAGGTCCAGGGACAGCTTCCCGAGGGCTGCACCGCCCTCGATGCGTTCCGGGCGACGTTTCCCGCCGGGACCATGACCGGCGCGCCCAAGGTCCGCGCGATGGAGATCATCGACGAGCTGGAGCCCGAACGCCGCGGTCCCTATGCCGGCGCCGTGGGTTACATCGCCACGGGGGACACGCGCATGGACCTGGCCATCACCATTCGGACGTGTGTCATCGCCGGTGGCGTGGCCTCCATCCAGGCTGGCGCCGGGATCGTGGCCGACTCGGTCCCGGAACGCGAATGGGATGAGACCGAGAACAAGGCCCGCGCCCTGCTCGCGGCACTGGGGCGCATCCAGGCGAGCGGCCCTGAGGCGCACGCGCTCTAGTCCCGCCATATTCCGCGCATGCCGTTTCGACTTGTGAGCGCCGATGGGCAACTGTCCTTCGAACTGAGAGCGGGTGCGCCGCTCGTCCTCGGGCGCGCACTGAGCAGCGACCTGCCCGTCCTCGATCCGACCGTCTCCCGCCGGCACGCCGAACTGACGATCGAGCCGTCGAGCGTGCTGCTCAGGGATCTGGGGTCGAGCAACGGGACCTTCGTCAACGGCAGTCGCGTGTCCACCACGAGTCTGATTGCCGGAGATCATGTCGTCTTCGGCAAGATTCTCTTCGAGCTGCATGATCTGAGCCCGCTGTTGATCGACGACAGCACCGCGGAGACCAAGCGACGGGCGGCCCGCGCCGGCACGACAGTGATCCGCCAGGTTCCCGTTCCCGACGCGGATCTCACGCTCGAACGGGCCCTGCGCGCGAGCGGGGTGCATCCCGCCGTGGACGAGACGGCGCTGGTGCTGCCGCAGCATGAGCGCGACCGGCTGAAGCTCACGCTGCTCCTGGAGGTGTCCAAAGCGCTCACCCGTGTCACGAGTGTGGATGCGTTGCTCGATAAAATGCTCGACTTCACTTTCCGGCTCGTGGAGGTGGACCAGGCATCGATCCTCCTGCTCAACGAAGACGCCGTGCTCGCTCCGCGGCTGACGCGCGTGCGCCCCGGCGCCACCACCCACGAGGTTCCCGTCGGCCTGGCGCAGTCCTCACTCGAGCAGAAATCCGCCCTGCTCTCCGACAATACGGACGACGCCGACGACGGCCGGGCGGCTCGGTCGTCGGTCTGCGCCCCGCTCATGGGCGGCGAGGGTCGCGCACTGGGCGTCCTGTATGTGGACAGCCTCGCCAGCAAGCGCCGCGTTGACGATGACGACCTGGAGTTTCTCGTGGCGTTCGCCGGCATCGGCGCCGTGGCGCTGGACAACATCCGCTTCGCCGAGCGCAGCCGCCAGGAAGCCGTGATTCGCGGGAACTTCGAGCGGTTCTTCCCGCCGATGCTGGCGGCACGTATCGCCGCGGCGCCGGAGACATTGCGGCTGGGCGGAGAGCGCCGGGAGGTGGCCGTCCTGTTCAGCGATATCCGCGGCTTCACCACTCTGGCCGCGCGGCTCACGCCGGACGAAACCGCGCGCGTCCTCACTGAGTACTTCTCGGAAATGGCCGAGTGCGTGTTCCGGCATGGCGGCACCCTGGACAAGTTCATCGGCGACGAGGTGATGGCACAGTGGGGTGCGCCCCTCTCGGAACCTGACGACACCGACCGCGCGCTCGACGCCGCCATCGCCATGATGGAGGCGCTGCACCGGCTCAACGCACGCTGGCTGTCCCAAGGCAGGCCACGGCTCCAGGTCGGCATCGGGATCAACTACGGGGAAGCATTCGCCGGATTTCTCGGTTCGGTGCGCCGGCTGGAATACACCGTCATCGGTGACACCGTGAACACGGCCAAGCGGCTCTGCTCGGCGGCGCAGGGTGGAGAGATTCTCGTGACCGACTCGGTGCGCGATCGCCTGACCAACCCGCGGAACCTGCGCCCGCACGAGGCGTTGCCTGTCTCCGGGCGCGCCGATCCGGTCACCGTGTACCGCGTGATGCCGTGAGTACCGCCATCCCGAAGGACTACAGCCGGTTCAAGGCAGGCTCGGCACACCTGATTGCACACGAGTCCTGCGTCGGCTGGGCGAACGAGTCCATCGAAAGCCACGGCAGCCTGTACCAGTGGGCACAGCAGCAACCAGAGCGCCGGGAACTCGGCGGCCGCGTCCCCGCGTATTCGGTCACGATCCCCGGCCAGGACCGCCGTGTCGTCGTCAGGCATTCGCACCACGGCGGCTGGCTGGGTCGATGGCAGGGCGACCTGTTCCTCCCGCCAACCCGGGCACCGTACGAACTGCTGATATCGCACTTGCTGGGCGGTCTGGGCGTGCGAACGCCGCTGGTCGTCGCGATAGCGGTGTACCCGGTCCGGCGGGTGCTCCGCCGCAGCGACATCGTGACGCTGGAGCTCCCGGGGCGCGATCTGGGACACGCTTTGCGCGATGCGCCCGATCCTGACGTGCGGCGGGGATGGGTGGATTCCACCGCCGCGCTCATCCGCTCCCTGACCGCCATTGGGGCGTGGCATCCGGATCTCAACGTGGGGAACGTGCTGCTCGTGGAGAGCGGGCCCGCCGCGTGGGATGCCTATGTACTCGACATCGACCGGCTGCAGTTCGCGCCACCCAGCGACCCTAACGTGCGGGATGCGAACCTGGACCGGCTGGAGCGCTCGAACCGCAAGTTACGCTCGATTCATGGCGCCGGGTTCAGCGACGATGAATTCGGCCAGTTGCGGGCGCTGGCCGGCGCTGCCGCTCCGGCGTAGGTCAGGACCCCGCGTCTTTCGGGCGGAACTGCGGATCGTTGTACATCTTGAACTGGCGATACACCCTGGACCGCACGCGCCCCGAGGTGAGATCAGCCAGCAGCCCGGTGAGTTCGGCTGCGAGGTCGTCGCGCTGCTCGCGCATCACCTCCAACCGGTCGCGACAGCGCCGGCGGAAGTCGTCGTCCACGTCATCACGCCGCACCTGTTCCTCGACGTGATAGATCTTGAGCTCGATGATGCTCAGCTTGTCCGCCAGCCAGCCGACCGTCTCAGCCATCGGTCCCGCCGGCGCCCGTCGACCCGGTCACCACGCGACGCACTTCCGCGTCGATGCGCTCGATCAGGTCGTTGCGCTTCTGGTTGAGGGCATCGATCTGGCGCTTCGCCGCCGCGACGGCGTGATCGTCCGGGACACGCGCCTTGTCCTCCTCGTGCCACAATTCGATATTCGTCTGCGCGAGGCGCGCGATGAGCGATCCGATGGTGTCGTCCAGGTGCGGCCTCCAAGCCAGTAAGTCGCCCGCGGCATGCCGGTTCGGCGGCGGATAATCTACACCGCCGGCGGGGACGGCGGCCATTGCCTGACGACACCTCTCGCCGGAACCGCCACCCCTTGGCCGCTCACGCCGCCACCGAGTCACCCTCAGCGCCTCCAGCCGCTCCGCTGGTCCACGCGCGGCTCGATCGGATCTGCATCGTCCTCATGAGCGCTCTGGGCGACGCGGTGCACGTGCTGCCCGTGGTCAACGCGCTCAAGCGCCACCGCCCTGGCTGCCGCATCACGTGGATCCTGCAGCCGGGCCCGGCCACGCTGGTTCGGGGCCACCCCGCGGTGGACGAGATCCTGGTCTTTCACCGCAGTCGGGGACTGCGCGCGTTCGTCGACATCGCCCGCGAACTCTCCGGCCGGGAGTTCGATCTGGTGCTGGACTTCCAGGTCTACCTCAAGGCGGGGATCGTGACGGCGCTCACGCGCGCACCCGTGAAGCTCGGGTTCGACCGGCGCCGCGCTCGCGACTTCAACTGGCTCTTCACCACGGCGAGGATCCCACCGCATTCCACCGGCCAGCACGTCCAGGATCAGTACTTCGAGTTCCTCGCCGCGCTCGGCGTGCCCTGGGAGCCGGTAGTGTGGAACCTCGGCCCATGGCCCGGCGAGGAGGATCTCGTGCGGGAGTTCTTCGCGCCCATCACCCGACCAGTTGCAACGGTCGTTGTGGCCACCAGCAAGCCCGAGAAGGACTGGCCCGCGGAGCGGTGGGCGGAAGTGGTTGACGTGCTGTACGAGGAGTACGGACTGCAACCCGTCCTGGCTGGCGGCGATACGCCCGCCGATCACCGCGCCGTCGAGATCATCCGGCGACTCGCCCGGCATCAGCCCATCGAGAAGATCGGCGGGACGCTACGCGCGATGGTCGGGCTGCTCGCGCGATCAGCGCTGGTTCTGTCGCCCGACACCGGTCCGATGCACATGGCCATCGCCCTGAATCGGCCAGTCGTCGGGCTCTGCGGCTACCTCGATCCCCGGCGGGTTGGCCCCTACCGCCGCTTCCACGATATGATCATCGACGCGTACCACGATCCCGGCGAGATCAGCCCGATCTCCTGGGCCCCTCGATTCGGGCGGATGCCGCGCATATCGGTC
>DASWGU010000064.1:0-1947 GCA_036393555.1 Gemmatimonadaceae bacterium | reverse complement strand
ACCACACCCGCGTTCTTGCCTGGACCGCCCATTGGTGCATCACGTTCGGCGAGGGACTCGTTGCAGGATGACTCCTCGTCACCCGTCGTCCCCATCGGGACTCAGGATGCCGAATCGTCCATGGTACAGGATTGAACCACTCGGGCATTCCGCGAGCACCGTACCGACCTCACCAGGCTGGAGTGAGATCGACGCCTAAACGATCGCTGGGTTCAGTGTACTCACGAAGTCCGTCCACTGGAACTCGACGTGTGTGCTCTTCTTGCAGGCGGCTGGGTGTTCGCCGACTTGACGCGGTAGATCGTGCCGCTGCCCGGCAGTTAACACGCGAAACAGGTCGTGGTCCAGGCCCGAGCTTCGGCCGGTCGTGCGGACAGCGTCAGCGCGGCCATCACGAGGGCGGCCGCCGCAAAGCCGCGGCGAGAATCGGCTGCGCTGCAGGGCAAACGCATTGTTGTTCTCCTCAGTTCGTGGTTTCGGGTGTCAGGTTGAGTTCTGCCTGCTGCGTAACGCCTGCGATCGCGAGGCGGAGCGCGTCCAGATCGGGCGCATCCGCGCCATCGAAGGCGGCCAGCCGCTCGTACCGGGCGAGCGCGATCTCCACCGCGATGACCGCGCCGCGCGCGGACTCGCCATTGCCCGCTTCCAGGTGGTGCTGAACGGCTGACAGCGTGGCTCGGAGTGGCTCGACCTCTCCGGGATTCGACAGCGACGGGAGGAGGCGAGCAAGCGCATCCTCGATCGCGGCCGTGGCATCGGTCCCGCCGGCGCCGAGGGCCGACTGCAGAGCCGGCGCTTCGATAGAGGGCGCCGTGGGAAGTGGAGACCGGTCCTCAGCAGTGCAGGCGCCGCTGAGGGCGGTCATTGCCACGAGTGCCGTGGCCGTTAGGCATTTCCGGTACGTCATATCGAATCTCCTGTTGGGTTTGGTGTGACCGAGCGTAAACCTCGGGGTCGAGTGGGCTTCATCGACGTAGGCGCGGGATACCGGAGAAACCGGACAATCAGTACGGAGGCCTGGCGTCATGTGCCCCAACCGCCGACTCCCGAGGATGTGCAGGAAGGGAATCGCTGACGCAGCGCCGGGCGAACGTCACACCGGTTGCCGGTGCGCGATGTCCGGTTCCCTTCAGCTTCTGCGCCTTACTCTGCAGCGACGATGGAAGAACGCCGCTCGGCAGCAAGCCGACACCGACCTTCAGCTCATGGGGAATCCGAGATGTCCTTCTTCAGAATGGCGACCTTGTGTCGCTCGACCGTCGCGGCCGTTCCGGCCTTGGCCGCCCTGGCAGCGATCACCTCGCCGGCCAGACTCGACGCACAGGCTACCGTCTGCTACGCCTGCTACGTGCCTTCGAGTGGTGCCGTGTAGCTACCGGTTACCGGCCAGTGCGACCAGCACATCTCGGCATCCTCGGCGCGCACTCGCGGAGGCGATTAGCGAGCCGGCGACCCTGGATGGAGGGGACGTGCTCGTGCTGGACGACGGCGTTTACTTGGGTCTCACCGAGCGGACCAACGCGGAGGGTGTCGCGCAGCTCACGACGCTCATCGCGCCGCACGGGTACCAGGTGCGCGGTGTGGCGGTGTCGGGTTGCCTGCACCTCAGGTTGGCGGTGACGCGTTGTGGGCCGAGGACCGTGGTGCTCAATGCGGAGTGGGTGCGGGCCGCGGAGTTCAGCGGGTGAAACGTGATCAACGTGGATCCGGACGCGGCGTGCGTGCTCTGGTTAGGCGCCGTGACGATCGGCGCCGAGGGGTATCGTAAGACACGGAAGCGCCTGTCGAAATCGGCTGTGGTGGAGCTGGTGGGTGTTCCGGGGGGCGAGCTGGCGAAGGCGGAGGCTGGCGTGACGTGCTGCAGTCTGATACTTCGAGACTGAGGACTGAGGACTGAGGACTGAGGACTGAGGACTGAGGACTGAGGACTGAGGACTGAGGACTGAG
>DASWGU010000063.1:0-15523 GCA_036393555.1 Gemmatimonadaceae bacterium | reverse complement strand
GGCGGCATCGAGTGCGCCAACACTCCCTTGCGGTTCGCCATTGGGTGAGATACTGAAGTCCGTGACACCAACGTACAGCACGGCGTCAGCAACGCCCCCAAGCCAGACTCCGACGATCGGACTGGTGGCGAGCCGGGTCTTCCAGCGAAGTTCGCCGGATTCGGCATCAATCGCGAAGACGTATCCGTTGGACGACCCGGCCAACACAAGGTCGTTCCACATGACCGGTATCAATCGCCCGACGTCTACGCCGTCCTCCGGGTCGAAGCGCCAAAGTAGACTACCATCACTCGCTCGAAGCGCGAAGATATCCTCGTCACCGACTATCAACTTGTCGCCGAGGGAAACCCCACCATCGCCAACGGTCCTCGGCCGGTCGACTGGAAGGCGAATGCTCCACTGCAGTGCTCCGTCGCCGCTGCGAACGGCGGTCAATTCATGGCGAAAGCCGAGGTAGTAGATGGTTCCAGCACCGTGAAATGGAAGGCCCGAGTTGGTGTAGCCCTCAAGGCGCCACACGAACCGGGCGCCGTCGCCCGCGTCGGGGCGGTCCTTCCCCGTAGCATCGAAAAGGCGACAACTCGGGACAAGACACAGGGCCAGCATTAGACTGGTCCGTGTAAGGGAATCGCAGAGTCGCGACCGCAAGGTCGGAGTGCCGCGAGTGGACGCACTGTCGCCAGCACCGCCACCTAACAGGAGGGAGAGAGTGCGCAGAGTCTGTCCCCCACGAATTCGATTACCGACGAATTCGTCAGTTCTTTGGTGTGAGGCGGTCCAGGATGCAGCGCGGTGTCGTTCGCACTGGAGAACGTCTGCCTCGCTGACGGGATCAGCCCGTCGCTGGCGAACGGGGCGCAGGCGCCGTACACGTTGCCCGACTCCACCGCACCACACCAGTAGTATGGGTAGTCCGTCATTTGAAGCCCGAGCACGGCGGAGGCCAGGAGCGCGTCATACACGGCGTACGCGTGTTCATGACCCCAATCGATGTAGGCCTGCGCGGCTTCCGCCTCGTTCGCGATCACCCACCCCCAGTACATGATGTCCTCCCCGGCATCGTCGGCGTCTTCCTGAGAGACCTCCGACAGCAGCGCCAACGGACCACCAAGGTGGCCCGGACTCATCCTCACCGAAAGTGTGTAGCTGTTCGCGATCCCTGTCGGGAGCTGATTCATCCACGTCGAGCCCGGTGGAAGATCGGTCTCGAAGTCCGGCATGAAAGTATCCAGGTACCCATACCCGGCCTCAACCAGGTTCTGAACGGCTCCGTAGAACCAGCTGTCGATGAGGGCGACGAGGTCCCAGTATAGTGCCTCGCCGATTGAAGTGAACGCTTCCAGGAACTCACTGAAGGCAATACTGAGCGCGTAACTGAGGCTGTACTCCAGGTCGTCGACGAGTTCGACAGCCGACTCGATCGAAGCCGCCACGGGAGCCCCGGTCTGCGGACTCCCGATGGATACAAGGCCGAGTGCATCGATGGAATCAGCGGCCTCTCTCACCGCCACGCCACCGAGGCTGTACCCCACCAGGATCGATGAATCCGGAATCATGTCCGCCGCAATGTAGGCATACCAGTCCGTGGCCCACACCGTGAAATAGATGTCCGTCTGTGCGTATCCGAACGGGAAGCTGTACGAGCCCGACAGAGAGTTCAGCGCGTACCCCCACTGGCTCTGATTGTACCCGCCCGCACCGTGCACAAAGACCGTGTGGGACAGCGAATCGGACTGCGCGTTCAGGGAAATGGGCAGGCACGCACTCGACAGCAACGAGAGGCGCCCCATGGTGCGTGCGAGCGTGGATCGAGACATGGCTCTGACTCCAGAAGTGTTGGGAGTGCTCGGCGAGCAGCCGGTCAACGGACCAGTCGCACGTCGCTCCAGGACACGGTGGTGGACACGAGGCGCCCGGGACCCCGTCGCGACGGCGTCCGGTAAAGCGTGCGCACTTGCGTTCTGGCCAGCACGCCGGAACCCAGCGGTTCGAACACGTACTCAGTGCGACTCGCCAGCCTTCCGGCCACTTCCGTGAGTATGGCCGCTACGGCGCCGATATCCGGCCTGTACGTCAGCGTTCTGGTGGTGTCTCCGGACGCGGTGCGGAACAGTTCCCCTCCACCACCGTCGGGTTGCGGCGCTCCAAACCGCTCGATGAGTCGTTCTCGAAGACCTGGCCCCGCTGCACGATCGACCACAAGGCTCGCCAGGAGACCCGCACGTCCGGAGTTACTCCCTGAGGGAGTTGGCGGCACAGGCGGCAGCTGTCTGAATGCGGCCGGCCAATGTGGTCGTGAGCCCGGCCCAAAACTGAGGGCACTCACGTCGATTCGATTTCGCGCGATCCGCTTCCCGTCACGCGAGAAGTACTGAGGCTCCCGGGACCCCGGATCGAACTCGATGCGCGCCACCTCACGTCCAGTCGCCGGACGAGCTGCGCCCGGCAAGCCTCGTTGGTCTCGAGGTGGTAGCGTCACAACTGTCTTCACCCCCGCGGTCGATAGGGACTCCGAAACACTGTAGGAAATACCCGTGGCAGCATCCCGGGCACTACCGGTCGGGGAGTCGAGTATCTCGCGAGTCATCGCGACGTTCGCGGACAGAGATGACCACCCGTCGGACTCTCCGACGGAGGCGGCCGCACGGGCACCTGCCCCTTCCTCGGGCGCTGTTCGCGAGTCAACACAGTTCAATGCGACGGAACCGGCGAATGCGATCAGTACTGTTCGCACGTGATACCAGGTCCTCGTGCTTTTGCTCATGGCTTCCTCCGGTCCGTGGACGCACAACTACCACCCGAATCCCGGTCAGCCGGGATTCACCGTCCAGTACCAGATCGTGCCGGACGCGACCGCAGCCACCATCGCGCCCGCGGTTCGTATCTCCGTATCGTGCGAGCGCATGGAAGGCGCGGCATGCTGAGGCGACGTTCCGCGCGTCAGTACAGGCACCGTGCGTTGATCCATCGCGCTGCGGAGCAAGGTCATCCCCCGGCCGACTTGCCCATCGCGAACACGGTCGCCGCACTCGCCAGCGAGTCGGCCGTTCCGATCAGCACCACGGTGTCGCCTTCCACCAGCGCTGACGCCGGCTCCAGGTCGTACCGCACCTCGCCGTTCCGGATCATCGCGGCCACGCGCGCGCCACGGCACAGCACGTTCAGTTCCTCGAGCGACTTGCCCGCTATGCCGGACCCGCGCCGGACCGTCACCGTCTCCATTTCGACGCGCGCGGCCAGCGGCGACAGGAAGCCGTCCACCCGGGTCTGGCTGGTTCCGCGCTGCCGAAGCAGCTCGTAGTGATCGCCCCGCGCCTCCTCGGCCTGCTCGCGGATCCGGTGTTCGGGAATGCCATACTTCCGCAACACCCGCGCGAAGATCTGCAGCGACGTCTCGAACTCCTCGGGCACCACCTCGTTCGCGCCCCGAGCGTACAGTTCCTCGATGTCGGACACGTAGCGCGTCCGCGCCACGATATGAATGTCCCTGTTCAGGTGGCGCGCCACGACGATCCCGCGCTTCTCATCCTGGTGAGAAGCGATGGCGAACACGATCATCCGTGCACGCCTGATCCCGATGCGCTCCAGCACCTCGCTGCGCGTCCCGTCGCCGAAGTAGATCGGCTCCCGGTCCAGCTTGGCGTCACGCACCTTCTGCCCATTGGAATCCAGGATGGCGTACGAGATGCCCGCCGCGCGCAATGCGCGCGCGAGGTTGCGGCCGTTGAGACCGTAGCCCACGATGACCACGTGATCGGTCATCGGCTGCGCCGCCCGCAGCTCGCGCGTGGCAAACTCCATCGTCCCGGCCACCCGGTGGCGCAGCAACCAATCCGCCACTGACTCCGATCCCTGCACCATGAACGGCGCCGCAACCATGGTGATGATCGCCGCGCCGAGGAACACCTGGTACTCGCCGCCGTCGAGCAGGCCCAGCCTGGACGCCACACTGGCCAGCACGAAGGAGAACTCGCCGACCTGCGCCAGCCCGAGGCCGGCGATGATTCCCGTCCGTGTCGAGCGCCGCACGAAGCGGACGACCGCGTAGCCGGCGACGAACTTCAGCGCCATCGCGCCGGCGGCGACGGCGAGCACAACGACCGCGTTGGACCAGAAAAACTGGAGGTTCAGAAGCATCCCGATGGATGTGAAAAAGATGCCGCTGAATGTGTCGCGGAACGGGAGCACGTCGGAGAGCGCCTGCAATCCGTACTCCGACTCCGAGACCACCAGCCCTGCGAGGAATGCGCCCAAAGCGAGCGAGAGACCGAAGCGCGACGTGAGGAACGCGGCGCCAAGACCGATCGCCAGGACGCAGAGCGTGAAGATTTCCTGATTGCGCAGGTTGGTGACACGCTTGAGCAACTCGGGGACGACGTAGCGTCCCGCCAGCACCAGACCGCCCGTGACCACAATCGTCACTCCGATCGCCCGCACCACTGCCGCCGGTCCCTGCTGGACGCCGGCGAGCAGGGGAAGGAGCACCATGAGTGGCACGACGCAGAGATCCTGGAAGAGCAGAATCGCCACGACGACGCGCCCGTGCGGGGAGTCCAGTTCGCCGCGGTCGGCGTAGACCTTCAGGATGATGGCCGTGGAAGACAGCGCGATAAGCGCGCCCCACAGGATCGCGTGATTGGCCGGGAGTCCCGCCAGCAGGGCCACGACCGCCACGATCCCGATGGTGCCGGCCATCTGGATCGAGCCCCCCTCAAGCACGTAGCGCCCCATGCGGATGATGCGGGACAGCGACAACTCCAGCCCCACGGCAAAGAGCAGCAGCACCGCCCCGATTTCGGCGAGCTCCGCTACCACTTCGGCCTCACGCACGAATCCCAGGGCATGCGGTCCGATCACAATGCCCGTAAAGAGAAAACCGACCAGCGTGGGAATCCGCAGCCGGTGGGCGAGCATGACCACCGGAATGGCCACGGCCACCAGCACCACCAGGTCGCGAAGGAGGGGGATGTTCTCCATTCGCCCGGGAAACTACGGCTGGTTGCTGAGTGCCGCCCGGTGCCGCCCGGGCCGCCCGGTGCCGCGAGCTGGGGCGGGGCCGGGCGACCGCATCACCCGGCACCCTTTACGCCGGACCCCGCCCTCTACCCTCTACCCTCTACCCTCACTGCACGAACCCCCGGCGCCAGGCGGCGCCAGGGGCTCCCATGCGGAATCAGTCCTGATTTGGCTACGACGCCAGCCGACGACGCAGCTCGGGGACCTTGCTCCGGAAGTTCCGCGACAGCGTCAGCTGCTCGCCGCCTTGCGTGACCAGGGTGAAGTCACCCGTACGACGCGAGTGCAATTCGCGGATCACGTCGCGGTTCACGATCATCGAGCGGTGAATCCGGAGGAAGCGCACCGGATCCAGTTCCTTCTCGAACGAGGTCAGCGTACCGCGCACTGTGTACACCTCGCTCGGCGTGTGAAAGCGCACGTAGTTCCCGAACGCTTCCAGCCACGTCACTTCCGACACATCCAGGAACAGGATGCGGCTGCGCGAACGCACCACGATCCGGTCCAGGTACGGCGACGACTGCGACGCCACCGACTGGGATGACGCCGCCGGCGTTCCCGGCTCGCGCTGGTCGTCACGACCCGCAAGAACCAGGGGAACGCGTGCATCCATGACGCGAGCCTGGACACGGGCCAGCTCAGGTCGCGACGCGGACACGGGGGTGAAGGACCGACCATTGAGGGTCATCTGGTGCCTCCTGGGAGTGGGTTTCGTCGAGCAGAATGACGGCCCGACAGTGGACCGACACTCTGAACGCCCTTCACACTGACACGAGAGCGCGCCGGATTCCCGGCGCGCTCCGCGAAACCACGTCGAATCGTGACGAACCGTATCAGCCCGGGCGCGACACGACGGCGAGCTGAGCCTTTACCCTGTCGATGGACGTCCGGATTTCGCCTGCCTGAGCTCGCATTGCAGAGGTGGGCGGGTACAAAGAGCCCTGTTGTGCACCACTGCCGTTGAAGGCTCCGGACAACTGGTTGATCCGGCCCTGCAGGGTCACGGGACCGGCGATGAACGAACGTTCCACCTCCGTCACGCGCTCGAGTCGGGATTCTGCCGCCGTTCTCGCCGGGGACCCGGGTGTCGCGGCATCGCGCTGCGCCGTCGTTTCCCGCCGAAGCGTGGCCAGTTGCTGCGACATCGAGACGATTTCTCCCAGCATGTCCGCGAGCTGCAACTGGAAGCCCTCACGCTCTCTGTGCTGCGCCACCGACAACGGCAGAAGCGAGTCGTGCAGCACGCGAACCGTTTCCGTCGCCTTCTGGTCACCCCCTTGCAGGGTGACTGTGTAGGTACCGGGCGAAACGAATGCGCCGCGAGCCCCTACGCTGCGCGGGACGCCGGGCTCGTATGTGGATCCACCGCGGCCGCCGCCGGCAACGCCAGGATTCGGAGCCTGACCACCGGGGAATCCGCCACGACCCCCACCTCGCCCACCTCGCCCGCCACCGCGAGCACCGCGGCCGCCTTCGGACGCGACCGCCGGTAGCACGAAACCAGCCGCGGAGAGCGGTGCGTGGCGCAGATCCCAGTTCACCCGGTGGACCACGCCGGCGTCACCAGGTCCCTGCAGGGTTCGAACGAGCCGGCCGTCAGCCGACGTGACCGTGAGTGTCACGGACGCCGCCGCCCGGCCAAGTGCGTAGGATATCAGCGCGCCGTCGGACGGATTGGAGCCGGCGTATTCTCCCTGTGCCCAGTTCGAGAAATCCTCCCAGAACAGGTGCTGGGTCACAGGCCGCACCGGGAACAGATGCGCTGGCCGAGCGGCGACTGTGGAAGACCACGTGGTGAGCGGCGCTGCATCGTCCAGGATCCAGATGCTGCGCCCGTGCGTGCCGAGGATCAGGTCCCTGGTGCGGGGATGGACGAGGATGTCGTAAACGGGGACCGTGGGCAGGTTGGCCCGGAACCTCCGCCATGTCTTCGCGGTGTCCAGCGTGACGTACAGTCCGCGCTCGGTGCCGACGAACGCGACTGCGGGGCGGCCGGGATACTCGTGAATCGTTCGTACGACGTCGCCCGACGGCAGGCCGTTGGTGACCTTCGACCAGGATGCACCGAAGTCGGTCGTTCGGAAAGCGTACGGCTCGAAGTGACCCGAGCGGTGTCCGTCCAAAGTGACATACGCCACGCCGCGGCCCGCCGACGACGCGACGACGCGGCTCACGAACGTCAGCGGCGGGACTCCGGAGATGGCCCCGGAAACGTCGGACCATGTCGCGCCACCGTCGCGCGAGACCTGCACGGTGCCATCATCGGCTCCCACCCACAGGACGCGCGGGTCCACCGGAGATTCGCTGATGGTCGTGAGTTGACTGAAATTCGATTCGCCGTCGTTGCGCGAGATACGGATCTCCGGTCCGAGAGTGCCCATGATCCGGAGCGTGTCCCGGTTCACCTGTCTGGTGAGATCCTTCGTCGCGGTCCACGACTCGCCGTGATCGCGCGAGATGAACAGCCGGTTGCCGCCGACGTAGACCACACCTTTCGTGTGGCGCGACGCCACCAGCGGCGAGATCCAGTCGAAGTGCACCGCGCCCGTGTCACCGGGCGGGAGCGACGGCCGGATGGGCAACCGGTCACCGGTGTGGATGTCGACGCGCTGGAGGTTCATCCCGGTGCTGGAGGAGTACAGCCAGCGCGGATTGAACGGGTCGGGCTGCTGGTAGGCGCCGTCGCTGAAGCCCACCTGCCGCCAGTCGGTATTCACGATGCCTAACCAGTGGCGGGTCGCGCTGGGGCCCATGAACGAGTGGTTGTCCTGCAGACCGCCGTAGATCCAGTAGGGATCCCGATCGTCGGCACCGATGGCGTAGAACTGCCCGATCGCGAAGTTGTTCACCCGCCGCCAGTTCGCACCCATATCGGACGACACATGCAGTCCGCCGTCTCCGGCCATGTACAGCCACTTGGAGTCTTTCGGGTCGATCCAGAGCGCGTGATGATCGGTCTTGAGCCCGACGTCGTACACCGGGGAGTTGGGCAGCTCGCGAAACGACCGCCCTCCGTCATCACTCCGATATACCGTCACCCCCAGGATGTACGCCCGCCGCTCGTTCGTCGGGTCGATGAAGACCTTGCTGTAGTACATCGGGCGCGGGTTCGTCGTGTTGGCGCGAACCCACGATTCGCCGCCGTCCTCGGTGCGGTACGTGCCGCCCGCCGTCGGATGCTCGATGGTCGCCAGCAGCATCCGCGGGTACGTCTGTGCGATGGCCAGCCCGATGCGACCCTTGTCTCCATCGGGGATGCCGTTCGTCAGCTTCTGCCAGGTCGTCCCGCCGTCCGTGGACTTGTAGATCCCGCTTCCGGGACCGCCGCCGTTGAAGCCCCAGGGCTGCCGCAGCCGCTGGTACATGGCCGCGTACAGGACATTCGCGTCACTCGGGTCCACCACGAGGTCGGTCGCGCCGGTGAGCGTGTCCACGTATAGCGCCTTCGTCCACGTCTTGCCGCCGTCGACAGTCTTGTACACACCCCGGTCGGGGCCCGCCTTCCACAGGTTCCCTGCGGCAGCGACCCAGGCGACATCGGGATCGGTCGGATGGGTACGGACCTTCGCGATGGCCGCGGTGCCTTCGAGTCCGATGTGGGTCCACGTTTCTCCGCCGTCTTCAGAACGGTAGACACCGTTCCCCCACGATGAGCTCTGCCGGTTGTTCTGCTCACCGGTACCCAACCAGAGGATGTCCGGATTTCCTCCGAAGATTGCCAGATCGCCGCCCGTGCTCACCGGCTGGTTGTCGAAAATCGACTTCCATGTGATACCGCGGTTTGTCGACTTCCAGACGCCGCTGGTCGCACCCACCACATAGACAGTCGCGGCGTCATTCGGGACGGCCTCCACGTCATGGAGCCGGCCGCCATGCACAGCCGGACCGATGGATCGGAACGGCAGGCGATCAAACGGCGACGAGGCCTGCGCGAGCGCGAGACCCGGGATGAGGGCTGCTGTCACGACGGCCCGCTGCACAACGGCGCTGAAACGGTGAGGACGCATTGCTGGAGCGATCAGGTCGCGGTAAGGAGGAACCGGGCGGTGGCGCCGATGACGCTCGTCCACCCGGGACGGGAACGGGCCGGCGTCACCGACCGTTGAAGGCGTTTGGCCTCGCACGAAAATGCACTGCGAACGCCGGGAGCGCACGACCTCCGGAGCGGCCATACGCCCAGCTTCGATCGGCTTTCCCGCGGATTGGCGCCTGGACTCTGTGAACGCGGGCTGCTCCTTCTTCCTCCCGTCCGTCCACACGAGACTCAGGCTCCGAGCCTCCCGCCCCCGTCTACCGTCCTCTGCCTTCTTCCTGGTGTCGCGGCCTTTACCAGGGACCATCCCGCGATGCCGGCGATGGCCGACGCGCCCAGGACACCGATCTTCGCCGCGTTCAGGAGCTCGCCCTCGCCAAACGCGAGGCTCCCCACGAAGAGCGACATGGTGAATCCGATACCCGCCAGCCACGCCGCACCATGAAGCTGCTGCCAGGAAACTCCTCCGGGGAGGTGGGCGACCCGGAGACGGATCGCCAGCCAGCTGAAGAGCATCACCCCGAGCGGCTTGCCGATCAGGAGACCCACGGTCACCCCGAGGGTAACCGGACTTGTCAGCATTTCACTCGCGCCGCCCAGGGCAACTCCGGCATTGGCGAGCGCGAAGATCGGCATGATGAAAAAACTGACCAGCCCATGTAGCGAATGCTCCAGTCGAAGCAGCGGGGCCACCGCGCTGGAGCTGGCGACGTCAAGTGAGTAGATCGCCTCTTGTTGTCCCTTGCTGGTCAGGATGAGGAGGTCTCCCGTTTCCGACCGGTCGAAGTCGTCCAGGAGCTTCCGCGCCCTGGCCGAAAACTGGGTGGTGTTGATCGTGGTGCGGGACGGCACGGCCAACGCCAGGATGACCCCCGCGATCGTGGCGTGCACGCCTGACGAGAGCAGGGCCCCCCAGAGAATGACCCCTATCAGCAGGTAGGGCCCCAGACCCTTCACGCGCCACCGGTTCAGGGCGATAAGTCCTGTCGCGGCAATTGCCACGACCAGCAGTGCGCTCCACTGGATCGCGCTGGTGTAGAAGATCGCGATCACCAATACCGCACCCATGTCGTCCGCGATCGCCAGCGCGGTCAGGAAGACCTTGAGCCCCACCGGTACGCGGGGCCCCAGCAGAGTCAGGACGCCGAGCGCGAAGGCGATGTCGGTCGCCATCGGAATCCCCCACCCCATTGCACCTTCGCCGCCACGATTCAGCAGCGCGTACAGCGCGGCCGGGACGATCATCCCGCCGACTGCCGCTGCAATCGGAAGGGCGGCTTGCCGCGGCGACGCCAGTTCGCCGACAAGCAGCTCGCGTTTGATCTCCAGTCCGACCAGCAGGAAGAACACCGACATGAGGCCGTCGTTGATCCAGTGGTGCAGACTCCCGCTCACCGGACTCCCCGCCAACCCGACGGCGACCATCGTCTCCCAGAGATGGAAGTAGCTCTCGGCCCAGGGTGAGTTCGCCCAGATCAGTGCTACTGTCGTGCACGCCATGAGCAGAAGCCCTGACAGCACGCCACGTTCGGCAAACTCCTCGAACGACGTCGTGACGCGGTGCAGCGGGCGAGGCAGCCTGGGCTTGGGAGTGGTATCCGATGCTTCCATGGCGTCGAAAGTAGCCGGGGGGCATATCGACGGGAGCCTTCGGGCCCCACACCTGGTACCGGCGCCGAGCCGGCTGTGGAAATGTCGAACGGGAGAAAAACTTCAATCCACAATCGTGTAGTGTCGCCTATCACCTTGTGTCATTGTGACTTATGGCTATAGGCCGAGGCAGGGATTTCGACATCTCCACGTGGAGTGGCGCAACTGGACCGGCGGAGACTGTCCTGGTCCTCTCGTCAGGATTTCCGGCCCCGCGCTTCGGTCCCTCTCAGCCGCTCGCTCAGCCCCGTCCGGTTTCCCGTCCGGTCCGTTGCGTCAGGGTTTTGACGCATCCGGTTATCCCTCGACCGGATTCCTCGCGGCCGGGAATGTATCGACCGGTTTCCTGTCCCTTGTTCTTGCCCGTTCGCGTCACCGACCCTATGCTCGGCTGCTGATCACAGTCCCGACCACTCAGCTGGAGTAATCGCATGCGACGAACCGCCCTGCGCCACCTGGTGCTCGCCGTCGCCGCACTGGCGGTCCCGCTTCCCAGCCTCGACGCGCAGAGCCATTCGCGCGACAACGAGACCGGAGTGTGGGCACTCGTCAATGCGCGAATCGAGACCGTCACGAGGGGCACGATCGACCGTGGCACCATCGTGATCCGGAACGGCATCATCGAGGCCGTAGGCGCGACGGTGAATCCGCCGGCCGACGCGCGGGTGATGGATCTGAGCGGCAAGACGATCTATCCCGCGTTCATCGATCTGACCTCGTCGATGGGATTGCCGCAACCGCAGCCGCAGCAGGGCAGAGGCGGTGGACGGGCGGGCATTCCTCCGCAGGTCGCGGCCTTGTTCGGCCAGCAGGAGGAGGAGGGCCCTCGTGTCGTCGGGCTGGAACCGGCTCGCAGTGTGGCCACCGAGCTGACGTTCGTCGACTCCATCGTACGGCGAGCGCGCGACCACGGGATCGGCACGGTGCTCGTGTCGCCGTCCCGCGGCTTGTTCCGCGGACAGTCGGCCCTGGTGCCTCTGCGCGAGGACACCGCTGCCCGGTGGATCGTGAAGTCGCCGGTGGCATTGCACGTGGGCTACCAGACCGTTCCGGGCCAGTACCCCGGGTCGCTGCTGGGCGTGATCGCGTACCAGCGGCAGGCGCTCTATGACGCGCAGCGCCATGCGACGGTGATGGACCGCTACATGGCGAACCCCCGCGGCATGGTGCGGCCCGCGCATAACGAGGATCTCGACGCGCTCGTGCCGGTGGTGAAGGGGACTCTGCCGATCTTCATTGCGGCGAACAGTGAAAACGAGATTCTCCGGGCACTCGCGCTCGGCAAGGAGTTCGGCATCAAACTCCACGTGGTTGGCGCGGTCGAAGGGTATCGCACGATCGACGCGCTGAAAGGCACTGCCTCGCCGATTGTCTCGGTCGATTTCCCCACTCCGCAGCAGTCCACCGGCTGGCAGTACCAGTACGCCACCCGGCGTGACCCGGCGGACAGCGCCGCGGTACGGACGGCGGCGTTGAAGGTCATCGAAGGAAACGCGGCGGCGCTGAACGGCGCAGGGATCAAGTTCGCCCTCGCGTCGGGCGGGCTGGCCGGCAATACGTTCATGGAGAACGTGCGCAAGGCGATTGCCGCCGGACTGCCGCGTAACGTCGCTGTCGAAGCGCTCACGATCCGGGCCGCCGAGGTGGCCGGCGTCGACGCGCTCCTGGGCAGTATCGAAACCGGCAAGGCCGCGAACCTGCTCGTGATGCAGGGTGAAGCGCTGACGACCACCGGGCTCCTCGAGAAAGTCTTCGTGGACGGCCTGCAATACGACGTCGTCCCTGCCCCGGCCGGTCGCGGCGGGCGCGGTGGACGTGCGAACACCCCACCGCCCATGCGGGAGGACTGATGAACATCATGCCCATCGTTCGGCGGCTCGGCTCGGTGGCCAGGCATGGCCTCGCCCTCGCAGCGGCGGGATTCACTGTGACCGCTTCGGCGCAGCAGGCGGCGCCCGCGGTGCAGGCATCCGCGAGCCTCGAGCCCCTGGCGCTCGCCGCGCCGCCGGCCGGCACGCTGGTGGCCATCACCAACGCCAACATCATGACGGCCACCCGCGGCAACATCATGAACGGCACCATCCTCATCCGGAACGGCAAGATCGCCGAGGTGGGGACGAACGTGACCGTGCCCGCGGGCGCCAGGGTCATCGATGGGCGCGGCAAGTGGGTTACACCGGGTATCATCGACGCGCATTCGCACACGGCCAATGAGGCCATCAACGAGGGGTCGCAGTCCATCACCGCCGAAGTGCGGATGGAGGACGTGCTCCGGCAGGATGGCATCTCGCTGTATCGGCAACTGGCCGGCGGCACGACCACCGTCAACATCCTGCACGGCTCCGCCAACACCGTTGGCGGTCAGAACGCGGTGATCAAGCTGCGCTTCGGCCTCCCGGTGGACAGCCTGCGATTCGCGGGGGCGCCGCCCGGGATCAAGTTCGCGCTCGGCGAGAACGTCCGTCGGACGTCCAACGCGCAGTCCACCCGGTATCCGCGCTCTCGTCAGGGCGTCGAGGACCTCCTGCGAGAAAGCTTCACCGGCGCCCGGGAGTACCAGCGCGAATGGACGGCACACAACACGGCCAAAGCGGCGTGGGACAAGGCCAACGCGCGCAATCGCGGCCCGGCGCCGATTCCTCCGCGCAAGGACCTCGAGAAGGATGCTCTGGTCGAAGTGATGGAAGGGACGCGGCTGGTGTACTGGCACTCCTACCGGGCCGACGAGATCCTCATGGCCCTGCGCATCGCGAAGGAGTTCGGCTTCAAGCCCAACTTCACGCACATCCTCGAGGGGTACAAGCTGGCCGACGAGCTGGCCGCGGCCGGCGCCACCGCATCGACTTTTGCCGACATGTGGGGATACAAGCTCGAGGCGTGGGACGCCATACCGCATAACGCTGCGCTGATGGCCGAGCGCGGCGTCAACGTGACCATCAATTCCGACTCGGACGAACGTGCCCGCCGCCTGTACCAGGAAGCGGCGAAGGCCATGCGCTTCGGCGGCGCGTCGGAAGAAACCGCGCTGCGGATGATCACGCTCAACGCGGCGATTCAGTTGGGGGTCGAGAAGCAGACCGGTTCCATCGACGTTGGAAAGGACGCCGACATCGCCATCTTCAACGGGCATCCCTTCGCCCCGGCGTCGCGGGTGGACATGACGCTCATTGACGGCCGGGTTTTCTTCGATCGCAATACCGCCCCGACGCTCGAGTGGCTGATTCAGCTGATGAAGATGCGGCCGCGGGTGACGTCCGACGCGGAGGGCCAGCGATGACATCGACAGGTCTCAGGGCTCAGGTCGCCGGTCGCAGGGCAGAAACGGCCCGCTTCCCGCTTCCCTCCGCCCGCTTCCCGCTGCTGGCCGGTCTGGCGCTCGCCGTCGCTTCGGTGACCGGCGACGCCCAGGGGACGTTCGTGATCCGCGGCGGCACCGTCGTTCCCGTCACCGGGCCGCGAATCACCAACGGAACCGTGGTCATCCAGAATGGTCGGATCACGGCCGTGGGGGCGAACGCGCAGGCGCCGGCCGGCGCGACGGTCATCGACGCCACCGGGCAGTTCGTCTACCCGGGGCTCATCAACGCCGGCACGAGCCTGGGTCTGGTGGAGATGGGCGGCGTGCCGGGTCCGGTGGACACCCGCGAACTCGGCGACTTCAATCCCAGCCTGATTACGACCAGCGCGGTCAACGTGGGCTCGGAGCACATCGGCGTGACCCGGGCGAACGGGATTACGTCCGTGATCACGGTCGCCGGCGGGTCGGTCCTCTCCGGACTGGCCGGCTTCATCAACCTGGCGGGCTACACCAACGAGGAGATGATCGGCAGGGAGAAGACCGCGCTGCTCCTCAGCTGGCCTAACGCCGGCGGCGGTGGTGGCCGGGGTCGTGGCGGCGGCAGGTTCGGAGGGGGCGGGGCCAACCCCGCCGCACAGCAGGCGGCGTACCAGAACAACATGCGCCAGATCTACCGCTGGTTCGCCGACGCGAAGGCGTACGGCGAGGTGCGCGATCGCGTCACCGCCGGTGGGACGCCGCCAGTGACGTGGCATGTGAACTACCGTCTCGACGCCATGGTGCCCGCGGTCAGGGGCGAGATGCCTGTCCTCGTGGACGCCAACACCGTGGCGCAAATGCGCGACGTGGTGAAGTTCATGGACAGCCTGAAGGTGAAGGTGATAATCCACGGCGCGAACGAGGGCTGGCAGTACGCCGACACGCTCGCCATGAAGAACATCCCCGTGATCGTGGACGGGGTCACCGGGACGCCCGGCAACGACGATCCCTACGACCTCGTTTATGCGAACCCCGGCGTCCTGCAGCAAGCCGGCGTGACGCTGGCTTTTGCGACGGGCGGCGCGAGCAGCGCACGCGACCTGCCGTACGAGGTCGGGCTCTCGATCGCCTACGGCCTTGACGCGGAGGAAGCGCTCAAGGCGATGACAATCAACCCGGCCAGGATGTTCGGCCTCGACAAGGACTACGGTTCGATCGAGGTCGGCAAGGTGGCGAACGTCATCGTCACCACGGGCGATCCGGTCGATATCCGGTCCCTCATCAGGGAAGTGTTCGTAAAGGGCCAGCGAATGAAGTTCAACGACCGGCACACGGAGCTGTATGAGATGTACCGTGCGAGGCCGAAGCCGCCAAGATAGTGAGGAGTGAGGAGTAGTGAAGAGTGAAGAGTGAAGAGTGAAGAGTGAAGAGTGAAGAGTGAAGAGTGAAGAGTGAAGAGTGAAGAGTGAAGAGTGAGGAGTGAGGAGTGAGGAGTGAGGAGTGAGGAGTGAGGAGTGAGGAGTGAGGAGTGAGGAGTGAAGAGTGAA
>DASWGU010000062.1:0-3087 GCA_036393555.1 Gemmatimonadaceae bacterium | reverse complement strand
TGCGAAACGCAGCATTGGGCGTCTGGATCGGCGATACCCTGGCCACCCTTGCTGACCTGGAAGACGTCAGCGTGGGAAACCGCCGCCCACCGGGCGGCGAGTCGCTGGTGATCCGGGGCCGAACCCCCTCCCGGTCACCGGCAGGGACATCGGGCGCGGGAGGCGGGGTGTGGATCGAAGCCGAGTTCCTGGCTTTGGACTCCGACGCACACGGCGCCATCACCGTTACCGTCTATCCGGATCGCGTGCTCGCCACGATCCGCGGTATACAGTTCTTCGCAACTTCTGAGCCACTAGTACTTCCCGGCACCGAGGCGCCGCTCGCTGCGCTCGTGAACGGTTATCAATCACAGAGCAGTTGTAAGCTGATCCATCTTCCGGCCGACGCGACGAGCCATGGTGCGATCGGACTGTCGCGCGGAAGTCACGGTTTCGCCGCAGTGTGCGACGCCGGGGCCGGTGACGCCAAGGTCAGGCTGACTGCCGATGGAAGTCTGGAGGCCGTCAGCGAGTGGTCCCCCGCCCGTCCCCTGAAACCCGATGGCGACGGCGCGACGCTGCGTGTCGCTTATGTGCCGATGGGTGACGGATTGGCCGCGCTGACGGCGGCGGCGACGCCCCCCTCTTCCGTCGATCGGGAGCGCGTGGCAGCGCTTACGGTACCGACCGGCTGGTGCTCGCGGTCCGAGCTCGGGACAGGTGTCACCGAAGCGGACTTGATCGCCAACATTGATTTTTGCGCGGCGCAATTCGACCGGCGCTTCTTCCGCTACATCCAGCTCGATGACGGCTATCAACGCGCCGCCGGCGACTGGAACATGAATGCCAAGTTTCCGCGTGGTCACCGGTGGTTGACCGACCGCATCCACGCCGCAGGGGGGGGCCTCCAGGCGGGCCTCTGGATCGCGCCGTTCGCCGTCGCCGAGCAGTCCGATGTGGCGCGCACGAACCCCGCCTGGCTGCTCAAGGGTCCGCCCCCAGAATCCGCGCCCCTGGTCATGGACACCCGGGAGTCGTGGGGTGGGCGCATCCTCGCGCTGGACGGCGGCCATCCAGACGTGCAACAGTGGCTGTACGACCTGGCGCGCAGCGCCGTTCGCGAGTGGGGATACGACTACTTGAAGGTGGACTTGCTCGAATGGGCCACCGCCGGGGTCAGTCGCTACGGCGGACTCACCCGCGCAGAGGCCTACCGCCGCGGCCTCTCCGCTCTCCGTGAAGGACTCGGCACCGAAGCGTTCTTGCTGGGATGCGGTGCGCCGCTCCAACAGGCCGCTGGCCTAGTGGACGGCATGCGGATCGGTGAGGACGTAGAGGCGAGCTGGAGCGGCATTCAGCCGCCGGCGCGCGCCGCCGCGCTGCGCAGCTTCTACCATCGTTCGATCTGGCTTAACGATCCCGACTGCGTCGTTGTCCGTCCGCCGCTGACGCTAGACGAGGCCCGCGTCTGGGCATCGGTCGTGGCTGTCTCGGGTGGCATGACCATTTTCTCCGACAACCTCCCCAAGCTGCCAGCCGAACGGCTGGCGCTGCTGCAGATGACCATCCCCGTTGCGGCGCGGACCGCTTCACCGCCGCGCGTCGTGGGCATCCAGAGCGACGAACGCGAAATCGCTCCAGCACTGTCTGCCGGCGAGAGTGTGGTGCGCCTCAAGGGGCCATGGCGATTCCGTACAGGTGACGACACGCGCTACGCGGCGCGCGACTTCGACGACGAGGCCTGGGAAACGATCCCGGTGCCGGGGACGTGGGAACAGGCGGGACATCCCGACTATGATGGCCCGGCCTGGTACCGGACACGCTTTTCACTGCCGGCGTCTCCCAATCCACAGCCGCCCGCCGTGCACCTCGACCTCGGAAAGGTGGACGACGCTGACGAGACGTTCGTCAACGGCCTCCGGATTGGTGGCACGAACGGCAGACGCAGCTATCGCCGGTACGAGGTGCCCGCCACCGCGCTGAACTGGGGCGGTGAGAACGTGCTCGCCCTGAAGGTTGCCGATAGCGGAGGCGCGGGAGGTCTGTGGAGCCTGACGCGTGACCGCCCGGTCGGGACCTGGATCGTGGAAGGCGCGCCGCGCTGGTGGACGCTCGTGCTGGTGAACTGGGACGACGAACCGCGCACGGTGGCGCAGACCCTGGCGGCGCTCGGCATCCCAGCCGCCCGCGCAACGGCCTACGACGTATGGACGGAGCGACCGCTGGCAGACGTGCAACAGACGGTGACGGCCACGATTCCACCGCACTCGACGCTGACCGTCGGGCTGCGCAGCACCGTGGCTCGACCTCAGCGGCCCCAGATCGTTGGCACGACGCGCCACATCGTGCAGGGCACGGTGGACATTCGCGACGAGAATTGGGATGCTGCCACCCGCGCCCTCAGCGCAAAGTCCGTGAATCTCGACGGGCGTCCGTATGCCGTGACGCTCGCGGTCCCCCGGGGCATGCGCGCGAGATCGTGCAAGTCCAACGTCGCGTGCACGCTCAAGCGGCTGGAGAGCGGACATGCGGTGATCGATTGGCCTCGCCCCCTCGGGGCGCCGGCCGATCTCGAGTGGACCGTGACCTTCGGATCCAGCTCCCGGCGCTAGAGGCGGATACGTGCTCCCGTGAGGCGCGCCCCCTGCACCACGTAGCGCTGCGCCACCAGACAGACGACGAGCACCGGCAGGGTCACCATGACCGCCGCCGCCATCTGATACGGCCAGTTGTCCGGATACGTGGCGTGGAAGCGTGCCAGCGCTACTTCGGCGACTGCCATTTCGGGTGAGCGCGTGATCACGAGCGGCCACAGGAAGTTGCGCCACTGGTCCATGAAGGCGAGCGCGGCGAGAGCGGCGAGAGCCGGCTTCGCGAGCGGCAGGGTGACCCGCCAGAACAGCGTCCATTCTCCAGCCCCATCCAGCCGGGCAGCATCCTCCACGTCACGGGGCTGCATCAGAAACGTCTGACGCATCAGGACGATGCCCCACACCGACACGAGCTCGGTCGAGATCAGTCCGGCGTACGTGTCCGCCAACCCCACGGCGTTGATCAGCAGGTATCGGGGAATCAGCAGCAGAATCGCGGGGATCGCGAGCAACGCGA
>DASWGU010000061.1:0-17582 GCA_036393555.1 Gemmatimonadaceae bacterium | reverse complement strand
CCCCATGACCCGCGACATCCCGTTCTCCAGCGTTCGCCGTTTCTCCGCGTCGGTGCACCGGGAACCCGACGGGAACTCCCGCATCTGGGTGAAAGGGGCGCCTCGCGTGGTGCTCGACCGGTGTACCGCCATGCTATCGATCGACGGCGAGCACCCGCTGCAGGCCGACGGTCTCGAACGCGTGAAGGCGGCGAACGCGGCCTTCGCCCATCGCGGGGAGCGCGTCCTGGCGCTGGCATCTGGTCCAGCCGGCGACCGCGGCGATATCCCGGGCGGGCTCACCCTGCTCGGCCTGGTCGGCATGACCGACCCGCCGGCGGAGGGTGTTGCCGAAGCGGTGGAGTCGCTGGGCACCGCAGGGGTGCGCGTGGTGATGATCACCGGTGACCAGCGGGCCACGGCGGACGCCATCGCGCGCAGCCTGGGCATCCTCGGTCCGGACGACGAATCGGTGGACGCGCGCGCGCTGGAGGTCATGGACGACGAAACGTTAGGCGAACGTGTCGGCCGGGCGGCCGTCTTCAGCCGCGTGAGCCCGGAAGACAAGCTGCGGATCGTCGAGGCGCTGCAGCGGCGCGGCGACCTGGTGGCCATGCTGGGCGACGGGGTGAACGATGCCGCCGCCCTCCGGAAAGCCGACGTCGGCGTGGCCATGGGAGGACGCGGAACGGATGTCGCGCGGGAGGCGGCCGACGTGGTGCTCGAGGACGACCGCTTCCCGACCATCATTGCCGCGCTCGAGGAAGGGCGGGTCATCTTCGACAACCTGCGCAAGTTCGTCTACTACCTGGTGAGCTGCAACCTGGCCGAGATGATCACGCTGGTTGCACTCCCCCTCTGCGGACTGCCGGTCCCCTTTACTCCGCTCCAGATCCTCTGGCTGAACCTGGTCACCGACGTGGTGCCGGCCCTGGCGCTCGCCGCGGAACCGGGCGACGACTTCATCATGCGACGCGCTCCGAGGGCACCGCGCGAGCCGATCCTCGGGCGACGACTCCTCTCGTCGTCGCTGGGCCATGCACTGCTCCTGGCCGCCGTGACGGTGGCATGCTTTGCGTTGCTCCTGTCGCAGGATCGCGCGGGCGCGGGGACCGCTGCGTTTCTGACGCTGGCAACCGCCCAGGTCCTGCACCTGGGCAACGCCCGCTCGCCGCACGCCGTGCTGACGCTTCGCCAGGCGATCGCCAATCGCTGGGCGTTGCTCGCCGTGGCCGTGTGCGCCGGGCTGATCTTCGGCAGCGCGCACCTGCCCCCGCTGGCCCGCCGGCTTGATCTGGAGGCGATCGACGCCGGGACATGGCTGGTCGTGATCGGGTTCGCGGCCCTTCCCGCGGTGACGGGACAACTCTGGCGTCTGCGCCGTGGGTACGGCGTCCTCGATCCGGAGAGTCGCGCCGATGCGCCGCACCGTGCAGATTCCCGCGGCGCGGAACCTGACACCCCCACCGCCGACTGATGCGTTTTCTCGAGTCATCTCGCGACAAGGCGGGCTTTCTCATTCTCCTGCTCGGCACGGCTATCCTGATCGCCCTGGTGCCGTTCCTCAGCGGGCTTCTGGGCGCCGCCGTGCTGTACGTGCTCTTCGTGGAGCCCTACCGTCGGATGAGCCGGGTGATGCCGAACGGCATCGCCTCGGCTCTCACCCTCATCGTCGCCGTGCTCCTGATCGCCCTCCCGCTCACCTGGGTGGTGAGCGTGATCATCAACAGAGCGCCGGAGAGTTTGCGCAGCGTACAGGACAGTCTGTTGATCGAACGTCTCTCACGGCTTCAGGTCGGGACCATCGACCTTGGCGCCCAGCTGGCGCAGGCATCGGGCACACTCTTCCAGTGGTTGTCATCCCAGGCGATGAATTTCATGGGCGGAGCGGCGAGCGCGTCATTGAACCTGGTCATCGCCTTCTTCGGACTGTATTACATGCTGCACGCCGGTCCGACGGTCTGGGACGGTTTTCGCGGCTACATCCCGTTCTCGGCGGACACCGCGGACGCCCTGCGACTGCATTTCTATCGCGTGACCCGGGCGACGCTGCTGGGAACCGTGCTCACGGCTGTCGCGCAGGGCTCTCTGATCGGTCTGGCGTTCCTGCTGGTCGGTCTGCCGCAACCGCTGTTCTGGGGAAGCATGGCTGCGTTTGCGTCCGTGCTGCCGGTGCTGGGAACGGGTCTCGTCTGGATGCCCGCGGTGCTGGTCCTCTTCTTCCAGGACCGTTTCGGCGCGATGGCCGTGATGCTGGTGATCGGATGGCTGGTGGCCAGCAACGTCGACAATCTCATCCGGCCGATGGTCTACCGGCGGGTGTCGAACATCCACCCGATGATCACGCTGGTGGGAGCCTTCGCGGGCATCAAGTACTTCGGTCTGCCCGGGCTGCTGCTCGGCCCCCTGGCGATCGCGTACTTCTTCGAGCTGCTGCGCTTCTATCGAATGGAGTATGGCGACATCGCGCCCCCGCCCCCCGGAGTGAACGCCTCCGCCTGAGCGGACGAGGTCAGTCGCGGCGCAGCAACTGGAGTAACTCGCCGGCCTCGAGGGGCTCGGAGAACAGGGTGCCCTGGCCGTACTCGCAGCGGAAGCGGAGCAACTCGCCCAGCTGATCTTCCTGTTCGACCCCCGGCGCGACCGTACGGAGCTGCTTCAGCCGGCCTAACGCTACGATGGCGCGAGTTGCCGCGTGATCTTCGGGCCGGCGCGTCAACTGGCTGATGTACATCTGGTCGATCTTGATGATGTCCACCGGGATATCGGCGGGATCGCCAAGGGTTGCGCTCCGCGAGCCGAAGTCGTCGATGGCGAAGCGGACGCCGAGAGCCCGCACTTCCCGCACCCGGCGGAGCAGGTCCGTCAGGCCACGCGCGAACACCTGCTCGGAAACCTCGAACACGAGGTGCCCGGGTTCGATGCCGCTGGAACCGATCGCGTCCCGCACGTCATCCACGAAGCCGGGATCCAGCAACTGGCGCGCTGTCAGGTTTACCGTGACGGTCAGGCTGCGGCCGGGTCCGATGTCTTCGAGCCAGCGCGCGAGCTGATGGCAGGCTTCGCGCAGCACCCAGCGTCCCAGCGGAACGATGAGCCCCGATTCCTCCGCCACGGGAATGAACGCGGCTGCCGGGATGATCCCACGATCGGGATGCTGCCACCGGACGAGCGTTTCCACTCCCGCGATCCGCCGGCTCCGGAGGATCACGATCGGCTGGTACCGAAGCGAGAGCTGACCCGCGTCCAGGGCCAGGCGCAGATCGTCCAGGAGATGGTCGTGCTCCAGCGCTGCTGGGTGCTGGCGGGCGTCGTAGAGTTCCACGGCTCCGCGCCCCCGGCGGCGCGCGGCGCGAAGCGCCACATCGACGTTGCGCAGAAGGTCGTCCACCCCATCACCGGGGGAGGCGCTGGCGATCCCGATGTTGCCGCTGGCGACGAATTCATGCCCCTGCACGGGAACACTGGATGCGAAGAGCCGTGCCAGCCGCTCGGTGACCCTGGCCACTTGCCGATTCTCCTCGAGATCCTCCAGAAGCAGCGCGAAGCGCATTCCTTCGATGCGACCAGCAGAGTCGGAGGAACGGAGGCACGTCTGGATCCGCGTGGCCGCCACCGTGAGCAACTGTTCCAGCTCCTCGTAGGTTGCCTTGCGTCCGCCGCAGCGGAATTCATCGAACTCGAGGAGGACGACGGCCAGCGGTTGCTGTCGCCGGCTGGCGCGTGCCAGCGCGTGTTCCACCCGGTCGCGGAAGAGCGCCCGGCTGGCAAGGCCGGTCAGCGCATCTCGCAAGGGTGGTTCGCCCGGCAGGTCGGCGAGCGTGCGCTCGACGACATCGTCGCACAGCACCAGGGCGATGCCCTCGATGCCGGGCTCGTCGAGGAGACTCGTTGCCCGGGCGCGAACGGCGTGCCACGTCCCATCAGCCCGGCGCACGCGCCACCGGGGAGCGGGCGTCCCGTCTCCGCCTTGCGCGATGTCCAGCAGAAACGGGGACACCGAATCGATGTCATCCTCGTGCAGCAGCCGGCCGAGCGGCCGGCCCACCAGTTCGTGGGGATCATGACCCAGGAAGCGCGCCGTCGAGACACTGGCACGTCGGATGGCCCCGTGACGGTCGACCAGCAGCACGGGATCCGAGAGTTGCTCGAGGAGCGGGAGGCTGACAGCCACGGGCGGGCCGTCCGCGAGGCGTGGCGGCTCGGGACCTGGGCTGGCTGGCGGCGGAACGGGCCCACCCAGCGAGTGAGTAAGCATCACCGACGCGCCCATCAGGACGACCGCTCCTGCCACCGCGAGCCACGCCTGGTCCGTCGCCGCCCCCCCAACCAGCGAGCCTGCTCCTACCGTGAGAAGCACCGCGGAAACAGTCGCGACGAGGTGCCGACGTTCGCTGGGCATGAGGACGCGCGTAAGTGGGACCTGAGCAGAGCCGCGGTATCAGAATCTGACGCGTGAGGCCGTGTGGCGGTCAATGAAGACGAGTCACGTCTGATGCGCCCGACCCGCTCCCCGATTCACCTGCGGGCTTTCCGGCGGGAAGACGTCAGCCGATCTTGCGTCGGTTGCGTCACGCGATCCCGCGGCAGCCACGTCGTGCACCAGGCCCTGCATGTCCTTCCCGGCCATCGATTTCCACACCCCGTTGGCGCTCGTCCTGTTGCTGGTCCTGCCCCTCTGGTGGTGGCGCCGGCGGAAGCAGGATGGAGGGGCGATCGTCTTCTCGCGCGTTTCGTTGCTGGCGAAGCTGCCGCGCGCCGGTCGCGGCGTGACGATCGCGCTGGTGGTGTTGCGCAGCCTGGTGATCGCGGGTCTGGTGGTGGCGCTGGCCCGGCCGAGGGCTGCTGGACGGACGTCACAGTCGAACGCCGAAGGAATCAACATTGTCATCGCCTTCGACATTTCGACGTCCATGCTGGCGGAGGACTTCCAGCCGCAGAATCGGCTGGAGGTCGCGCGCGACAAGGTGAAGCAGTTCATCACGCTCAGAAGCAGCGACCGGATTGGCGTGGTGGCGTTTTCCGGCGAAGCGCTGACGCAGGTGCCGCTGACAACCGACTACCCGGTGGTCCTGGCGGCGGTGGACAACCTGCAGCCCGGCCAGCTGGACGACGGGACGGCCATCGGGAGTGCCATCGTGACCGCCGCCAACCGGCTCCGGGGCGCTCCGGGCCGATCGAGGGTGATCGTGCTGCTCACCGACGGGGTGAACAATCGCGGCGCCATCGATCCGCGTACGGCGGCGCAGGCGGCGGCGGAATTCGGCGTGAAGATCTACGCCATCGGCGTGGGAACCGAGGGGATGGCGCCGGTCCCGACCGGCCGCGGCGTGTTCGGGTTGCGGTACGAGAACCGGCCCGTGGAAATCGACGAGGCGTTGCTCACGGAAGTGGCGCAGCGAACCGGTGGGCGGTACTTCCGGGCCCGCGACGCGCAGGCTCTGGAGCGCATCACCGGGGAGATCGATCGACTGGAGCGCACGCCGGTGCGAGTGAAGGTCTACACCCGGTACACGGAACTCTACCGCTGGCCGCTGGCGCTGGCGCTGATTGCGCTGGTCGCCGAGCTGGTGCTGGCGGCGTGGCGGGGACCAGTTCCGTGAGGCGCGAGGGACAAGGGACAAGGGTCAAGGGTCAAGGGTCAAGGGTTAAGGGTCACGGCTGAGCGGTCGCCGCCCTTGACCCTTGACCCTAGAAGAGCCCTTTTCTCCGGAGCAGCCAGAGCATTCCGCCGCCTAACGCCAGCTGCGCCACCAGCATCACCTCGAAGCCCCATCGGGTGTGTTGCAGCGGAAGCCAGTCGAAGTTCATGCCCCACATGCCGCTCACCACCACAAACGGCACCGACAAGGTGGCTACCACCGTCAGCCCCTTGGTCACCTGCCCCAGCCGGTTGGACACCTGAGACAGGTAGCTCTCCATCGTGCTGCTCAGCAGGTCGCGGTACGTGTCCAGCGCGTCGTTGATGCGGAGCACGTGATCGTAGATGTCCCGGTAGTAGAGCTGCACGTCCTGCGTGAGCAATTGCGACGGCCGGTTGGTGAGCACGTTGAAGATCTCGCGCTCGGGTGCCAGGTAACGGCGCAGCGAGAGCACCATGCGCTTCACCGCGAAGATGTCGCGTAGTGCTTCCTCCTTGAACTCGTGGAAGACGCGCTCCTCGAGGCCGTCGAGAAACTCGTCCACGCGGTCGAGCACCGGGAAGAAGGAGTCGACGGCGGCGTCCATGACCTGGTGCGCCAGGCGAGCCGTCCCCCGGTTGATCACGTCGTCATTGCGCAGCGCGAGATCCGCGATGCTCTCGATCAGGCGCGACGGGCCGGCGTGCACCGTGACCAGATAGCGCTGGCCGACGAACAGGCAGAGGTTCTCCGTCCGCAGGTCGTAGGGATCCTCCGTGGCTTCGTCCAGTCGCACCGCCCGCAGGATCACGATGAGGTATCCCTCGTACTCCTCGACTTTCGCCCGGCTGTGCGGGTTCAGGACGTCCTCGATGGCCAGCGGATGGAAGGCGAAGACTTTCTCGAGGACGGCAACCTGCTGCCGGACCGTGACGTCCACGTCCACCCACAGCCGTCCGGCTCCCTCCCGGAAACGCGCCGCAAGCTCCCTGATCGGGAGATCCCGGGATATCGTGCCCGACGCATCGCAGTAGAACGAGCGCGGGAGCCTGGTCTCGTCGCGGTTGGCCATCATGGTGTCGTGACGTGCAAGGTGATGTGTGGATTTCCGCCGCGCCTGTCCTGAGTCGTCCCGGAGTTCTTGTCCGCCCAGGCCTGCCTGGCCCTTGACCCTTCACCCTTGACCCGGCGCCAAGCTACACCTAACCCCGATTCGATGCTCAGGTAGGGCATCCCCCTACAAGGGCGACGGCCAAACTACGACTATACCTTTGTCCACGTCCCACCAGAGTTCGCGCTCGACAAGGCCCTCATTCGACCAAGTGACCAGTTCCAACGCCGAACCAGTGCTCCGACTTCGCGGCCTTGCCAGACGATTTGGCCAGCGCTGGGCACTTCGCGGGGTCAGCCTGGACGTGGATGCCGGTGATGTGGTTGGCGTCATGGGGCATAACGGCAGCGGCAAGAGCACGCTGCTGCGGGTCATATCGACCGCGCTACGGCCCTCGGCGGGGGAAGGATGGGTGTTTGGGCGACACCTCCTGAGGGAGGCCGTGGAGGTCCGCGCCCGCGTCGGTTTCCTGGCGCATTCGCCGGGACTCTACGACGACCTCACCGCCAAGGAGAATCTCCAGTTCGCGGCCAGGATGTTGGGGATCGACGAGGGTCGGATCCCCGCTACCCTGGAGCGCGTCGGACTTGGCCGCGACGTCCAGGAACGCGTCCGCGGCTTTTCGGCGGGCATGCAACGACGACTCGCCCTGGCCAGGCTGATCCTGGGTCATCACGGCCTGCTGCTGCTCGACGAGCCGTACAACAACTTCGATCCCCAGGGCATCGCGCTGGTCAACGACGTCATCCGGGAAGTGCGCGATCGCGGTGGCTCGGCGCTCGTGGTGCTGCACGACCGCAGGCAGGGGGAGCACGTCCTGAGCCGGACGATCCAGCTGGCGCGGGGGGCCGTGGTTGAAGGCCGTCAGTCCGTTGGCCCCGAGGCGCCGCTGGGCCTGGTCACCGCGGTGGGAGGCGCCTGACCATGCTGCGTCAGGATCTCAAACGGGTGCGCGCGATCGTCTGGAAGGACCTAACCTCGGAGCGGCGATCCAAGGCCGGGTTCAATTCGGTTGCCTTCATGGGCGTGCTCACTCTGCTCCTCTTCGGCTTCGCGTTAGGGCCCGACACGGAGGCGTTGCGGGCCGCCGCGGCCGGTGCGCTCTGGCTGGCGATCCTGTTTGCCGGTGTGCTGGCGTTCAATCGGTCCTATCAGCTCGAGCTGGACGGTGGCGCGCTGGAGCCGTTGCTTCTGTACCCCGGGCCGCGATGGACCATCTTCGCGGGCAAACTCGTCGCGAATCTCCTGTTCGTCCTGCTGGTCGAAGCGGTCGTGGTACCGGTGGCGATCATCCTCTTCCAGGTCCAGTCACGCGGCGGCTGGGTACCTCTGCTCGGGGTCATGGTCCTGGGCAGCGTCGGGTTCGTGGCATTGGGTACCTTCTATGCATCGATGGCCAGCCGCAGCCGGGCGCGCGAAGTCCTGCTGCCGCTGCTGCTGTTCCCGATGCTCGTGCCGGTGCTACTCTCCTCCGCCGAAGCGTCGTCGGCGCTGCTCTCTGGCGACCCCATGCGTGAGGCGGGAGCCTGGATTCGCCTCCTGGTGGCGTTCGACGTGATCTTCATTACCGCCTCGTTCCTTGCTTTCGAACACGTCATCGAGGTTTGACATGGGTCATGCATTGCCTTTGACGGCGGATGGGCAGTCGATGCCGGCGACGGGCCAACGATCAATCGAGTGGTTGGGCGTGGTCGCGCTGCTGGCGCTGGTCGGTGCGCAGTTGCTCGGCATTCTGACAAGCGCGCCGGACCGCGACATGGGGCATCTGCAGAAGATCATGTACGTGCACGTGCCGGCAGCGTGGAACGCGTTCCTCGCATTCTTCGTCGTCGCGGTTGCCAGTCTGGCGTACCTCTGGAAAGGGCAGGAGCGACACGACCTGTTGGCGGCGTCCGCAGCCGAGGTCGGCGCCCTGTTCACGGCGCTCACCCTGATCCTCGGGTCGATCTGGGGCCGTCCGACGTGGGGCGTGTGGTGGACCTGGGATCCCCGCCTGACGTCGACTGCGGTACTCCTCCTCATCTTTGTCGGGTACCTGGCGCTGCGGTCCTTCGTCGAGGACAGCGATCGCCGGGCTCAGTGGAGCGCTGCGGTGGGTATACTCGGGGCGCTGAATGTGCCGATCGTCTACATGTCGGTGCGCTGGTGGCGCACCATTCATCAACTGCAGTCGAGTCCCAGCACCGTGGATCCGGAGTACGTTACAGGGCTGCGGGCCAACGGCATCGCTGTTCTCCTGGTGCTCACGTATTTCATCCTGAAGCGATACCGGGCTGCGTGCGTGGAACGGCTGGCGGAGCAGCTGGCCGAGCGCGCGGCGCTGGAAGGGAGGGGCCGGTATGCCTGAGAGCAACGGCTACATCATCGCCGCCTACGTCATCACGTGGGTCATGATCCTCGGTTATGCGTTCCGTCTGGTCGTGGTGACCCGGCAGGCCAGGGATCGGCTGGAGCAGGCGTCGCGGGTTGACGCCGGGAGAGAGTCATGAGTAGCGCACAGGGTCGCCGGCGCTCGGCGCTGGTGGTGGCCGTCGTTATCCTCGTTGGCACCTTCGGGTTTCTCCTCTACGGCGGAATCGACTCGAACGTGGTGTTCTTCCTCACGCCGGCAGAGCTGCTGTCGCGCGGTAACGCGGCGTACGACGTGCCGGTCCGTTTGGGCGGGCAGGTGCAGCCGGGCTCGGTCCAGTGGGACGCGGACAAGCTGGACCTCCGCTTCGTGGTGGCCGACACCGGCGGGGCGCAGACGGTCAACGTCCGCAGCACCGGTGCGCCTCCGCAGATGTTCCGGGACGGGATGGGCGTCGTGGTGGAGGGACGCTATCGCCGTGACGGTGTCTTCGAGTCCACCAGCCTGATGGTCAAGCACTCGAACGAATACCGCAAACCGGAACATGGCGAGCGGCCCCAGGAGATGTACAAGTCACTGATGAAGGGGGCGGGGTCGTGACGCGTCTGCTCGGTGCCAGCTCGCTTCTGATCGCGTTGGGCGTGGCCATCTACGCGGCGCTCGCGCTCCTGGTGGGAGCGCGAAAGCACCGTGCGGAGTTGCTGCGCAGCGGTGCCGTTGCCGTGTACGCGGTGTGGGCGCTCGCCACCGTGGCGACGCTGAGCATGGTGTATGCGCTTGTCGCGCACGATTTCAGCGTGGAGTACGTCGCTCGCGTCGGGAGTCGCGCGACGCCGCTGTTCTACACGGTGATATCGCTCTGGGGCGCCCTGGAGGGTTCGATCCTCTTCTGGATTTTCGTGCTGACGTCGCTCTCGGCACTGGTGGTCTACCAGAACCGGGCCCGCGAAGGGACGCTGATATGGTACACCGGCGGCGTCCTCATGCTGATCAGCATCTTCTTTCTGATCCTGCTGGTGGGTCCGGCGAATCCGTTCGGGCTGGTGTCGCCCGTGCCGGCCGATGGGCCGGGCCCGAACCCGCTGCTCCAGAACCATCCGCTCATGGCGGTGCATCCGCCGCTGTTGTATCTGGGCTACGTGGGCATGTCGGTGCCGTTTGCCTTCGGCATCGGCGCGGTCCTGTCCGGCGAGATCGACTCGGACGGCTGGATCCGCCTGACGAGGCGCTGGCTGCTCATCGCCTGGGCGTTCCTGTCGGCGGCCATCGTGGCGGGCATGTGGTGGTCGTACGAGGTGCTGGGGTGGGGCGGGTACTGGGCGTGGGACCCGGTGGAGAACGCTTCCTTCCTCCCCTGGCTGACCGCCACCGCGTTTCTCCATTCGGTGATGGTGCAGGAGCGGCGCGGGCTGCTGAAGCTCTGGAACCTGAACCTGATCGTGGCCACGTTCGCGCTCACGATCCTGGGCACGTTTCTGACGCGCAGCGGCGTACTCTCCTCGGTGCACGCGTTCTCTGAGGGACCTATCGGGCGCTACTTCCTGGCGTTCATCGCGCTGGTGCTGGTCGGCTCCTTCGCGCTGGTGGCCGGCAATTCCGAGCGGTTGCGTCCGACCGGATCGCTGGACTCGGCGGTTTCGCGCGAGTCGGTCTTCCTGCTGAACAACCTGTTTCTGACGGCGTTCACGGTGACCGTGCTGGTCGGCACGCTGTTCCCGCTGGTGGCGGAGGCGATCCGCGGCGTGAAGGTCAGCGTGGGCGAGCCCTTCTTCAACCGCATGACGTTGCCGATCTGCGCCGCGCTGCTCTTCCTCATGGGCGTGGGCCCGGCGCTGCCATGGCGGCGGGCGTCGCGGGACGTCCTGCGGAAGCAGCTGATTCCGCCAGCGATCGTCGCCCTGGCGGCCGTCATGGTGAGCTTCGTCGTCGGCGTCCGATCGCCGTACGGTCTGGCGACGTTCGCCTTCGGCGGGTTCGCGCTCACCGCCAACCTGCGGGAGTTCGTCGACGGCGCCATGGCCCGAAGGCGCGCGCTGGGTGAGTCACCGGTCATCGCGCTGGGCCGGCTGGTCGGCGCCAACCGGCGGCGGTATGGCGGGTACATCGCGCACCTGGGCGTGCTCACGCTGACGTTAGGCATCGCCGCGTCCTCCACGTTCCGCACCGAACGCGAGGGAACGCTGCAGAAGGGACAGACCATGGATGTCGGGCGGTTCACCGTGCGCCTCGACGACGTGAGCTATCGGGAAGAGCCGCAGCGCGGAGTGATCGCGGGGCTGGTCACGGTCCTGCGTGACGGGCGCGAGGTGGGACGGATGGAGCCGCGGATGAACTTCTATCCGACCTCGGACCAGCCGGTGCCCACGCCGTCGGTACGGAGCCGGCCGGCAGGGGACCTGTACATCAACCTGCAGGCGTTCTCCCAGGACGGCTCCAACGCGACTCTCCGGGTGATCGTCGAACCCCTGGTACCCTGGATCTGGATCGGCGGCATGATTGTCTGCCTCGGCGCTCTGGTGTCCATGGGAGGACGCAAGGCCCCGGCACCCGCCACTGTCCGTGTGCGTGCCGACAGGACCGTGCCAACGGGCGCCGCCACCGAGGGAGCGTCATGAACTGGAGGCGGGCCACTCTGGCGGTGGCGTTCTCCGCGCCGATCATCGGGCTGCTGGGCTTCGGGCTGACGCGCGACCCCAAACAGATCGACTCCCCGCTGCCGGGGAAGGCGGCACCGGCCTTCTCCCTGGCGGTCTTTGCGCCCGGGGAAGGGGAGACCGCGCTGGCGGTTGGCGACACGGTCCGACTGGCCGGCCATGCTGGCAAGATCGTGGTCGTGAACTTCTGGGCGTCATGGTGCCTCCAGTGCCGTGATGAACACCGGGATCTGTCCACTGCGGCGACGAGTTATTTCGACCGTGGTGTGCGGTTCGTCGGCGTGCTCTACAATGACCAGGAGAGTTTCGGCTTGCGCTGGATCGATGAGATGGGCGGACAGACCTATCCCTCTGTTCTTGATCCCCGGACGCGCACGGCCATTGATTACGGCTTGTATGGAGTCCCTGAGACGTTCCTGATCTCCCAGGATGGGCGGGTGGCGTACAAGCACATCGGGCCCATTTCGGAGCGACTGCTGTCGTACAAGCTCGATTCGCTCCTGCGCGACGGCGCCCGAACACCATGACGGTTGGCGGCGTGCTGATGACGGCCGTACTGGTTGCGTTCGTGGGCGTGCCACGGCCAGGCGCCCCGGCACCCGTGACAGATGGAGCAGCGCCGCCACTGTACACGGCGCAAACCGGGACACAGCCCGGCGCCCCGGTCGGTATTCCCGGGGCACGGGATTCCGCGCTGGAGGCCACGACGACGCTCCTCGCTTCCGAACTGCGCTGTCCGGTCTGCCAGGGCAACTCGATCCAGGACTCGCCGTCAGAGCTGGCACAGGAGATGCGCAACCTCATTCGCGATCAGCTGCGTGCCGGAAAGTCGCCTGACGATGTGCGCGCGTACTTCGTTGACAAGTACGGAGAGTGGATCCTGCTGGCACCAAAGCCGGAGGGACTGAACCTGGTGGTGTACCTGGTGCCGTTTCTGGCAATCCTGGTTGGTGGCGCCGTCGTGTGGCGGACGGTTCGTAAATGGACGGCGCACAATCCGGTGCCGCCCACTTGACAGGTGGCCGGGGAGGCATTGCCCCCTCAGGCCTTCCGTACATCTCCCGACTCATATGGTACGTCAATTCCGCAAGTGGTCGTCAGGGAACGCCCGCTTTACGAAGTTCGAGTTGCGGATGACGTTGCGCCCCAAAGGTGGATCGGCTGCTCGATGGTCCAGCGCCGGCACTCATGGAAGAAGGCTGCAGTGAACGACCCATCACGAGGCTCTGCGGAGGAACGCGGCTTTATGCGTAACGGGATGAAGTGGGTTTGGCGCGGGTTCTCATCGGCAGTCCTCGCGTTGGCAATCGCCGGGTGCGTCGACGAGAAGATCGTATACCGCGACAACCCGGCGTTCGTAACGCCGCCGGCGGCGGCGGCGGGTTTCCTGGGTTATGCCGACACGACCGACGGCAAGACGGTCTGCGGCAACTGCCACGTGACCCAGCAGGGCAAGTGGGAGCAGACCGCCCACAGTGATGCGTGGGCAACCCTGCAGGCCAGCGGGCATGCCGGTGCGTCCTGCGAGGGCTGCCACACCATCGGCGACAAGGGGAATGCCGGAATCGACGCCAACGTCGGATATGCCGCCACCCTGGACTCCCGGTATCACGACGTGCAGTGCGAGAGCTGCCACGGCGCCGGGCTGACCCACGTGACGGGCCCGGCACGCGGGCAGATGCTGGCGTCGGTCCACGCGGATACGGGCGTGGCGATCACCAACGGATGCGCCGAGTGCCACTCCGGGACTCACCACCCGTTCGTGGAGGAGTGGCGGTCGTCACGTCACGGCCGGCCTAACGATCACACCTTCTCGTCGACCACGGGTGCGCCGAACGCCTCCTGCCGCGGCTGCCACGTGGGCCAGTACGTGCTGGCCGCGTGGGGTGTGAACACCAACTACGTCGAGAAGACCGGCGCGACGAACCTGGCCAACTCCGAGGGCGTCACCTGCGTCGTCTGTCACGATCCCCACGGTTCGGCGTTCCCGAAACAGCTCCGCTTCGCGGTGGACACCAGGGACCCGGAGACAAACCTCTGCGCCAAGTGCCACAGCCGCCGGTCCGAGCCCGACTGGTCCGGCAGCCGTGACTCACCGCACGCCCCCCACGGGCCGCTCGTGTTCGGCACCGCCGGTTGGTGGCCACCGGGCGTCGAGTTCATCGAGACCCAGTCCACGCACGGTTCGGACGCCAATCCCAGGCTGTGCGCCGGCTGCCATGTCCAGCACTACAACGTGAACGACGCCGAGACCGGGGCCTTCCAGGTAACCGTGGTCGGTCACCGTTTTCTGCCGATTCCCTGCGTCGATGGGAACGGCCGTCCCACCGACGACCAGAGCTGTCAGGTGACGGGCAGGTCGTTCAAGGGCTGCGCAACCGGTAGCTGCCACGGCAACAGTGAGGTGGCGGCGCGTTCCGCGTGGATCGCCGGAGACGCTGACGTCAAGGGGCTCGCGGCGCTCCTGGACGGCATGATCGCTCAGGTGCCATCCAACCAGTTCGGCTCGGGGAAGGTCACGCCGGGACGCGGCGCGAAGTTCAACTCCGAGATGGCCAAGATGCCCGGTGCGGCGGCGCACAACCCGTTCCTGGTGAAGACGCTACTGCGGTACAGCGGTGTGGCGCTCAACCAGGAGTACGGCATTCCTCTTCCGCCGGGACTGGCCCCGACGGCGGGCGACGCACAGCGAGTGAAGTTCTCGGGCTCAACGAATTGAACCCGATTCGGCTGTAGGTTGCGGAACGAAAGAGCGGGTGGGCCGGTGCAATGGCCCACCCGCTCGTGTTCTCTCCAGGCGCTCCGCAGTCTCAGCGAGCGGCCGTGGCAGGGTCGACCAATGACCGTCACACTGCTTGCCAGCGGCGCAGTCGTCCGGCAGGACGTCCCTGTGGCGGACACGCTTCCCACCGATTACATCGGAGCCGTGCCCGAACTCGCCTTCCCAACGCTGCTGTTCGTCGGCGCCGTCGTCTTCGTGGTGCTGGCGCGTCTGGTATGGCGCGATCGCGAACGGCTGTTCGAGCGGGAGTGGTGGCGGTGGGGGCGGTGGAATCCGGGGTTGGTTGGCTTTCTGCTCGCGGTCCCAGGGGGGGCCGGCTTTGGCGGTCGCTCCATGGAGCACGCCATTGCCGCACAGGCACGTGTCGCGAGCGACACGCTGCGATTCGCGCACGCGCGGCACGAGTCGATATCCTGCACGACCTGCCACACGCGCGGCGGCCGGCGCGGGCTGGCGGCGTCCAGCGTGGCGCGGGATTGCCAGGGGTGCCACCATGGCGATTCGCCGACCGCCCGCGACTGTGTGCGTTGTCATGCGACTGCCGAGATCGCGCCGGTCCGCCAGGTCGACACGCCGGTAGCCCTCAGCGTCTGGCCTGCACCGCGGACGCGCACGCTCGGTTTCCCCCACGATCGCCATGGCGCACTGGCTTGTACCGGTTGCCACGCGCAGACCACGGCACGTACGGTGGTGAATTCCTGCGCGTCATGTCACGCGGACCATCATGTGGCGGCGCGCGATTGCACGGCGTGCCACCAGTCGGGGCGTAACACCCACACGCGCGAGCTGCACGCCACCGGATGCGCCACATCGGGGTGTCACGTGCGCGAGGCCTCGGCGGCGGTCGCCCCCGTTCGCGCGACATGTCTGGTCTGCCATGCCGAGCAGAAGGCACACAAGCCGGGGCGCGAATGCGCGCCCTGTCACCAGAGCACATGGCCTGTGGCCTCCGCGCCGGGGCGTCCTTGATGCCGCATCCGGCTGCCAACGCGAGCGGCGTCGTTGCCGGCATGACGCTGGCGCTCGCCGTCTTCGCGGCGGCGGTGCCGGCGCAGTCCGTTCGCGTGAGCGGCGTGACGTCCATGCAGACGGTGGACCTGCGCCCGTTGGTCGATGACAGCGTGCCGGTCACCGGCGTGATCGGTGACGGCACGTTCCGTGCCCTGCCGGACGGACGCCTGGTGCGCTGCATCGAGGGCGAGGCGTTCTGCCGGTTCCGCAGCTCGGGCGATCGCGTCACGGCGACGCCGCTGGCACAGGACCTGCGCGCGTCCGCGTGGGGGCTGGGCCAGGGCATCAGCCTGCACGCCCACGTGCGGCTGCGCGACGCGTTAGGCAGCGACCCGGTCCAGTGGCCTCGTGCCGACGACGCCTTCGACGCCCTCGAGGCATACCTGCAGCTCGACCGCGGGAGCGGACGGGCGCGTCTCGGCCGCCAGTGGGCGGTGAGTGGGCTGGGCGTCTACAACTACGACGGCGCATCGGTGCAGGTCCGCCGCGGGCGCGCCCGGTTGGAGGCCTTTGCGGGGCGCAGCCTCGTCGCGGGCCTGAACGATCCGGTAGCGGACGGAGCGCTGGGGACGATCGACGACCTTCCGCCTGACGAGCACGGGCGTCTGTACGGCGCGTCGCTCGCGTTTGCGCAACCCGGTCGTGGGGCCGCCTCGGCCACCTGGCAGCGGGTGATCCGAGAGGATGCGGCGGCGCTGTACTCCGACCGCGCCGCGCTGGACGCCTCGACGCGGCTGCTCGGCCTGTCACTCGACGCCTCGCTGGCGTGGGATCTCTCGCTGGCGGACGTCAATGAGGCACGACTCCGTGTCGGTCGCCAGCTGCCCTGGCGGCTTGCAGGCACGCTCGAGGCACGGCGCCATCGCCCGTTCTTCGAGTCCTGGACCATCTGGGGGGTCTTTTCACCAGTCGCCTTCGACGAACTGCGTGCCCATCTGGGCTGGCGCTCCGCGAGCGGCCGGTTCCAGGTGGACCTGCGTGGCGCCCGGCGCGAGTACGAGGAAACGGGCGAGGGGTTCTCGGCGACTCCCTTGCGCGGCGACGGCTGGCGCGCGGGCGCGGGGGCGGCGTGGGCGCCGCGCCCGCACTGGCTCGTCTACGCGGACTACGATATAGACATCGGATTCGGCGCCTCGCGCAGCGACGTGGCCGGTGGGGCGCGCTGGATGCCTGACGAGAATCGCTGGCTCGGCGTCGCACTCAGCGGATTCCAGAACATCTACGAGTTCCGCGTCGGCACCGGACGCGTCACCGGCCTGCTGGTGGAGGGCGCCAGCCGGATCGGGACCGATGTACGTGTGGTCGCCGACGGCGCCATTTACGCCCACCGACTCACCGGCGGAGCCCCGGCGACCGACTGGAGTCAGCGCCGCCTGTCGTTGCGCCTGGAATGGACGGTCGGCCGCGATCCCGGGCTGCCGGCAGGACGCGAGGGGGCGGACCGGTGAGGCACGCCCTCGGTGTTCTGGCGTCGCTGCTCTGGCTCGCGGTGCCCGCCGTGGCGCAACGCGGCGCGACGGATGCCGCGTTCCCCCACCGGAGGCACGAACGCCTCTTCCCGCTCTGCCAGAGCTGCCATGCCGGGATCCCGGCCGGCAACCAGGCAACGTCCTTGCCGAGCGAGGCGTCGTGCCGCGAGTGCCACAATGGGACCGACGAGCGCAGGGTGACGTGGGCTCCCCGACCACGCGCCGTCGGACTGCTCCGTTTTTCGCATCCGGCGCATGCCAGCGAGGTGGATTCGGCGGGACGCGCGTGTGCGACCTGTCACGCGATTCCGGGAACGACGGGGCGCATGGATGTGAGTAGTGCGCGCCCGGAGTCCTGCCTGGGATGCCACACGCACAGCGCGTCGGCTCACCTCGCGGAAGACAATCGCTGCGCCGCCTGCCACGTCACGCTGAACGCCGCGACCGGCTTGAGTGCTGCCCGCATCGCCGAGCTGCCCAGACCTTCCAGCCACGGGCGCGCCGACTTTGCCCAGGCGCATCGGCCCGGGTCGGACGTGTCGTCCGCTTCGTGCGCTGTGTGCCACGCCCGGGAGTCCTGCGTGCGGTGCCACGTGAATGCAGCC